>JAFCZZ010000603.1 GCA_019314085.1 Deltaproteobacteria bacterium
CGTTGAGGGACTACCAACGGATAGCCTATGACTCAGCTATGTACAACACCGTGACTATGGTAGGCAACGTGTTCGACTGGCCGTGTGGTGTGCTGAAGATAGCCACTGGTGGTGGTAAGACAGAGCTAGCTGTTGCCATGTTTGAGACTAACCCTGTGCCTACCATCTTCGTGGTGCATCGCAAGCACCTCATGTCTCAGGCTATCAGGCGCTTCGCCAAGTACGGGGTGACAGCAGGACAGATAGGTGACAGCGTGTTCGACCCTGATCCCAATGGTATCTCCGTGGCAACTATTCAGACGCTACACAACAGGCTGAAGGAAGGCGACACAGGTGTGGTCAACCAGTTCATCAAGGCGGGGCAGATCTTCTTTGATGAGGCCCACCTGTGCGCCTCCAAGCTGGACAAGGGCAACCAGTAGCTAAGCAGGCAGTTCCGCCATGCGTACTACCGCTGGGGCCTGACAGCCACGCCATTCATGAAGGATCAGTACAGCAACCAGCTGTTGCAAGGTGCAACGGGTGACCTACTGTGTGAGATCAGCAACGATCAGCTCATCAAGGCAGGGCACCTCACCCCACCTAGGGTGGTCATCATCGACATGCCCACGCTGGGTGGGCCGAAGGCATGGCCTGAGGTGTATGAGTCCAGCATCATGTGGAACAAGCAGCGGAATGATAGGATCATAGATGAGCTAGCCAAGGCACCGAAGCCTGCCTTCGTGATGTGTACTCGATTGGCGCATGCACAAATGCTTCATACTATGGCGGAAACAAAGGGGATTTCCCTTCCTGCCGTTCAGCAAGGCAAGACTTCCCTAAAGGAGAGGGATGATGTGCTGGCCAAGTTGCAGACAGGCAAGGAAAAAGCTATAATAACAACAACCATCGATGATGAGGGGGTGGATCTTCCTGATCTACGTACCCTCATCCTAGCTGGGGGAGGTAAGTCTACTGTCGCCAACCTACAGAGTATAGGCCGAGGCCTGCGGCTAGCATCAGGCAAGCATGAGGTGCTGGTCATTGACTTCAATGACAAGACGGGTGCCATATTGAAGAGGCACAGCAAGGCACGCAAGAAGGTATGGGAAGATGAAGGATTCAACATTGAGGAGACATCATGACACTGCTCAGTAACGCAAGTACCAACCCTAAGACAAGGAAGATGCTAGAGGAATTCGGATACGAGGCTGTGATCCACCACATGTGCCCCGATAAGCTGGCCGATGGCAAGCATACGGTGTGTGCATGGAGTACCCCTGGTTGTAGGGCTACGTGCCTCAACACCAGCGGGCGCAGCCAGATCAAGGGAGATCTAACGAACGACAACCTACAGATGTACATGATCCACCGCTCACGCATGGGCAAGACACTGACCTTCTTCGATGACAAGGAGAGGTACGCAGGAGATCTAACCAAAGAGCTGGCCAACCTAGAGACACGGGCACTGAAGAAGGGCTACACCCCTGTAGCTAGGCTGAATGGTACGAGTGACGTACCTTGGGAGAAGTACATCCCGATGGAAGCCTTCAGCAACACGCAGTTCTATGACTACACCAAAAGCTACGAGAGGATGCGTATGTTCCTTGCCGGTAAGTTGCCGGATAACTACCACCTGACGTACAGCTACGATGAGTACACCACACCAGGGGATGTGAACTTCATCCTCACCTTGGGTGGTACTGTGGCTGTGGTATTCAGGGAGGAAATCCCCGAGACATTCCTGGGTCATGGTGTGAAGAGCGGTATGTATCACGACTTCAGGTTCCGTGACTCCAAGGGGTACATCATAGGGTTACTCGCAAGGGGCCGTGCCAAGACAGACAGCACTGGCTTTGTGGTGGACTGATGAATCGGCTAACCTCGCCCGTACATGATAGCCCTCTCAACTACCATGAGGTACTACTGGAGATAGATGGATGGCAGCTACTACGCAGAAGCGATGAAGCAACCGAGATGCTCTTCGCATGTATGATGGCACACAACTGCCCCGAGCTGACCAATGGACAGACACTAAAGAATGGGGAGGGACAGCAGTGGTGCCAGTACTGCAAGGATCCTATCCCCGACGAGATCTGGGCACTATGGATACTGACCACAGCAGACCAAAGGATACACTG
>JAFCZZ010000107.1 GCA_019314085.1 Deltaproteobacteria bacterium
AGGCGCCTGGGGGGTCATCATCTTTATACAGATCGTGATCTTCCTGCTCGCGATGGTCTTGGATCCGATGGGAATCATGATGATCTGCGTGCCCGTGTTTCTGCCGATTGTGACAAGCTACGGATTCGATCCCCTCTGGTTCGGGATCCTCTTTACCATCAACATGGAGATCGGGTACATGACACCCCCCTTCGGATTCAACCTCTTCTATATGAAGGGACTTGTCCCGCCGGGGATCTCCATGGCTGATATCTACCGGTCGGCGATTCCTTACACAATCGTCTCGCTCGTCGGGCTTGCCATCGTCATGATCTTTCCGAAGATCGCGACCTGGTTGCCGAGCGTCGTTTTCGGGGGGTAAGAGTCTGTGATAACCGCCTCGCATCACCTCCCGGAAGAGAGAGGGGGGGGGGACACAAAGGGCGCGGATCAATTATCCACGAGACAGGTTCATGTAACGTGAATTCTACGTATTGAGAAAGGAAGCGCAGGAATGAATATTGGGAGACTGGCGGAAGACAATATCGCGAGGTTCGGCGAATACGATCTTGTCTGGTTTGGAGGGCAGTGGCATACCAATGTCGAGATGAACCGCATCGCCAACCGACTGGGTAATGCCTTAAAGGGCCTGGGGGTCAGAAAAGGAGACCGGGTCGGCGTTCAACTGCTCAACTGCCCCGAGCTTATGCAGGCATTTTTCGCCACCTTTAAGATCGGGGCGATAATGGTTCCCATAAACCCGTCACTGCGCGTGGGTGAGCTCGCCTATCTTTACAAGGACGCGGGTCTGGTCGCCCTGATCAGCACTACCGACTACATCGACGCCATCAGGGAGGCACGCACGGGGGCGGAACAGCTGAAGCATGTCATCATGACCGGAGGGGCAATCCCCGAGGATGCGATCTCCTATGACGCCATCTTGCAGGGGGAGTCGGACGAACTGATCACGGAGGACACGGACAACGACGATACGGCCGTCATGATCTACACCGCCGGGACCACGGGAAACCCCAAGGGCGTGATGCTGACGCACTACAACTGGTATACCCACGTGACGGGATATTACGATCTGGTCCTGCTGGATTCATGGGGCATCACTGCACGGGGGAGGATTCAGGAAGAGGATGCACGGCAGGGCAAGATGGCGGATCAGGAGGTGGAGGTGTACGGCGTCAGCCGCAGCCGTGTCTCCCTCATCACACTCCCTCTCTTCCATGGCTACGGGGTATTCGCTCTGAGTCTCGAGTTCCTGACGGGGGGAAAGCTCGTCGTCATCAGCCGGTGGGATGCCGAAGAGGCGATGAGTGCTATAGAACAGTTCAGGGTCACGGATTTTCGCGGCGTCCCGACCATGTATATCCAGATACTGAACCACCCGGCCGCCCCCCGGTACGATCTGAGCTCCCTGCAGATCTGCATCTGCGGTTCTGCGCCGATGCCGCTGGAGGTGGCCCGCCAGTGGAAGGAGCGGTACGGGGTTGATATCTGGGAGGGATACGGCCTGAGTGAGGCGACGACCGTCAACTGCGGCAATGTGGCCGGAAGGCGCCCCCCCAAGTACGGCTCCATCGGCAAATGCTACCAGAAGTGCAATACGATCAAGATATTTGACGAAGATGACCGGGAGCTCCCTCCGGGGGAGGCCGGAGAGATCGTCATCAAGGGACCCGGCGTCATGAAGGGCTACTGGAACAAGCCGAAGGAGACGGCGGAGGCGCTGAAAAACGGCTGGCTCCATACCGGCGATGTCGGCTATGCCGACGAAGACGGGTATCTCTATATCACGGATCGGAAGAAGGACCTGATCATCCGGGGGGGAGAGAACATCTACCCGAAGGAGATAGAAAATATCCTGCACATGCACCCGGAGGTCCTCGAAGCGGGTGTTATCGGCGTTCCCGACCCGGTGTATGGCGAGGTGGTCAAGGCGTTTGTCACCCTCAAGACCCCTGGCGCGGCCTGTGAAGAGGATCTCCTGAGTTTTTGCCGGGGGCATCTGCCCACCTTTAAGAGACCGAAGTCTATCCAGTTTCTGGACGCACTCCCCAAGAGCGCCCTCGTAAAAACACTGAGGAGAGAGTTGAGAAAGATGAAATAGGGGGTGCCTCTCATGCATGACGAAGGCTACTACAAACTGGCAAAGGTCCTGGACACCCTCCCCAATGGATTCCCGTCAACGGAAAGCGGCGTTGAGATCAGGCTCCTGAAAAAGATCTTTACGCCGGAGCAGGCCGATCTCTTCTGCAGGCTCCGATTGACCTTTGAAACGGCCGGGCAGATCGCCGAGCGGACAGATCTCCCGGGGGAAGGCCTTGAAGAGATGCTGACCACCATGGCGGAGCGGGGGCAGATCTTTATGATCGAACTGGGGGACACCCGGTTCTTCAGGATGCTCCCCTGGGTCTTCGGGATTTACGAGTTCCAGTTGAATCGTATCGACAGGGAGTTTGCCGAACTGAGCGAAGAGTTCCACCCCGTCTATTCCCGGCAATTCGCCTCCCAGAAACCCCAGCTTATGCAGACGCTCGCCATCGAAGAGACCATCCCCGGCCACCAGGAGGCCTTGCCCTATGAAAAGGTCTCGGCGATCATCGACAGCAATCAATCCTTCCGCGTCAGCGACTGCATCTGTAAAAAGGAGCAGGGGCTGCTGGGGCACCCCTGCGAAAAACCGATCGAGGTCTGCCTGGCGATCGCCCCCGTCCCCGGTGTGTTCGATGACTCCCCGGGCGGTCGGGTCATCTCAAAGGACGAGGCCTATGGGCTGCTGAACCTGGCCGAGGAAGCGGGTCTCGTCCACCTGACGATGAATGTGCAGGTCGGTCAGATCTTCATCTGCAATTGCTGCAGCTGCTGCTGCGGTGTCCTGCGGTCCATCACCGAGCTGGGGATCCCCGCCTCCCTCGTCATCAATTCCCATTATTACGCCGAAATCGATGGCGACGCGTGTACCGGGTGCGGCCTGTGTATCAGCACCTGCCCCGCGGATGCCGTTCACCTGGTCCACAGGAGCCCGGACAGGATTGCGACGCCCCCCTTTACGGAGGATGACTGGTATGCGGAGCGGGGCCGGCTGCGGGGGGTTGACTTCTCCGAATTCAAGTAGAATCTGGCGCCATCGTGTGCGGTCATTATTTCATTGACACACGGGATCGTTCATCTTATGTTCCACCTTCAGCAAGCACTACCGTATCTGGACATCATTCTAATTATCAACAATCAGTGGTCCGAGGATCTGGACAAGGTGTCCACAGCGGGGATCATATATGGGGACGCAGCCTGTCCGATGGGGCCTGGGGACCGCCAGGCAGGATGACGGTCTACTACCGGGTGTAGCGGAGGAGCACACACACTACCACACAAAGGAGCCACGCAATGAACATCTACGAAGAGCTCAGGCAGATCCTGGACACACACCCCTCGGGGGCCCCGAAATCAGAGGCCTTTGACGAGATACTGAAGACCCTCTTCACCCCTGAAGAGGCTGCGCTCGCCGTCTGCATGAGCTTCAGGCCGAAGGCCGCAGCGGCCATAGCGGAGTCGGCCTCTCTTTCCCCTGATGCCGCGGGGGACATGCTCGAGTCCATGTGTACCCGGGGCGTCATCTTCTCCCGCGACAAAAAGGGGCGACGCTCGTACGGTCTCCTGCCGACCATACCGGGACTCTTTGAATTCCCCTTTATGAGGGGAGAGACCAGTCCGATGCACGAGAAACTGGGCAGGCTCTGGGAAGAGTATCACCAGGAGGCCCTGGGAAACGCGTTCAGCGGGAATCCCTCCCCCGCGATGAGGGTTGTTCCCGTAGAAAAATCAATCGCCTCCGAGACACACGTCCATCCCTACGAAGATGTTGCCCGCCTGATCGAAAATACAGACTACCGGGCGCTCACAAACTGCGCCTGCAGGGTCAGTCTCAAAAGATGCGATGCCCCCCTGGAGGTCTGCATGGCGTTTGGTGACTTGGGCAGGTTTCTCGTGAAACGGGGCTTTTCCCGCGAAATCAGCAAAAAAGAGGCGATGAGGGTACTCGATATCTCCGAGGAAGCGGGACTCGTTCATACCAGCAACAACAGCGCGGACAGGGCAAATTTGATCTGCAACTGTTGTTCCTGCTGCTGCACCATTCTGCGCGGCAGGACAGAACTGGGCAACCCCCATGCATTTGCCACCAGCTCGTATGAAGCACGTATCAGCGCTGACGACTGCACCGGCTGCGGCATCTGTGCCGACGAGAGATGTCCCATGGAAGCGATCGAGATCAAAGATGACGTGGCGATCCTGACACCCGAGAAATGTATCGGGTGCGGCCTGTGCGTCTCGGGGTGCCCCGTCGACGCGATCGAACTGGTGGAGCGGGATCAGCCCCCGGCAATCTTTGATACCGCCCAGGAGATGGCGCTGAAGATGGCCGAGGAAAAGGGGACGCTCGAAGATTTCATCAGGGTCCTGCAACGATAACCCCGGCGAGGGCGCGGTCAGGTCCTGATCCGGTAAAGTCGCCCCCCGATAATTCCGCCATACAACTACAATCCGAGGAACTGGATCGCCATTCCGCACAGACAGATGGAGCCGCCCGCCAGGGCGTGGGTGTACTGCTCCACCTTTTTCATGGGAATAAGGTTGATCCCCCACAGGGAGGCCATGACGATGCCGAGCATCGTCAGGATGGTCACTCCCCCGAATACGACCGTTACCAGCAGCAATCCCCCGAGGCTCCCCTGTGCCGCCGGGTACATCAGTATCGGTATCAACGGCTCGCAGGGACCCAGGACGAAGATCGTAAAGAGGACCCAGGGGGTCAGGTTCGCCGCATGGCTTTCTTCATGAACGTGCGCATGCTCTTTGGTGTGCACATGGGTATGCGTGTGGACCCCTCCATTCGCGTGGGCATGGGCGTGCTCATGCGGCTTGTTCTTCAACGCCCGGCGAATCCCCCACACGAAATAGACCAGGCCGAACGCGATCAGCGCCCATGCCGCAAGGTTGCCGCGAAATGATTCCACAACCTCCAGTTGTGTAAAGGCAATCCCGAGGGCAACGCCTATCAGACCCAGCAGCACGGAGCTTCCCACATGACCGATCCCGCACAGAACGGTTACCCCCGCGGTCCTGAGCATCGACCAGTTCCTCGCCTTTCCCATGACGATGAAAGGCAGGTAGTGGTCGGGCCCAAACAGCGTGTGAAAGAAACCGATGGAGGCGGCCGTGACAACCAGAATCAGCAGTTCCTGTGACATATCACACCCCCCTCTCATCACGGCCAAACGCGTCTACCTCTTCTTGCAACCAGTCTATCCATCTCTCGATCCCCGCCCCGGTCTTGCAGGATACCTCCAGGATGGTGATCCGGGGATTCAGGGCCAGAACCCGCTTTTTCAGAACCGCCATATCAAAATCGCTGAGGGGGAGATAGTCGATCTTATTGACCAGGAGGAGATCACAGATGGAGAACATCAGGGGGTACTTGAGGGGTTTGTCATCCCCCTCGGGGATGCTCAGGATCATCACGTTTTTGTGGGCCCCTGTATCGAATTCGGCGGGGCAGACAAGATTCCCCACGTTTTCGACGATGACCAGATCGAATTCGTCCACCCCCATAGCATCGATCCCCTGGGTGACCATGGTCGCATCGAGGTGGCAGAACCCCCCCGTCCTGAGCTGGATGGCGGGGACACCTCGGGCGGCAACCTTTTCCGCATCAACCGTGGAATCGATATCCGCTTCGATAACGCCCAGCCTTATCGCGTCCTTCAGGCCTTCGACCGTGCGGAGGATGAGGCTGGTCTTCCCCGACCCCGGCGAGGACATGAGATTCAGGAGCATCGTCTTCGTCTTTCGGAGACGTTCCCGGACCTCGTCAGCCTGCTTGATATTGTCGGAGA
>JAFCZZ010000604.1 GCA_019314085.1 Deltaproteobacteria bacterium
CCTCGCCTCGGGATCTGGCCAAAACGCGGCACGGGCAGTGGCCTACCGCCTGATACGAAGACGCATCGATCATGGGCTTGATTACATCAAAGGGAAGGATCGTGGACGTCTCTTCGAGTGACGTGTCAACGGGAATCACCCGCATCAGTGGTACGCCTCTGGCCATTTCGGCGGCAAAGGCCTCTTCATGATATTCCTTGTAGAGCGGACTCAACGCCTTGACCTGTTCCGTTTCCCGGCCGCCCCAGAAGGGTGTCTCCTGCCACCCGACCAGGGAGGGGAGCAACCGGTACCGCTTCTCTTTCCCCGACCGCATGTCACGATAGACGGTGCCTCTCTCTGCCATGCCGTCCAGTATCTCTTCAATTCGATCGACCCTGTCCGGATACGCCGCTTTGACTTCACCAAGAGACAGATTCTTCTCGAAGGGAAGCGTCAGGGCCACCTCGGCCTCTTCCGGGGTATAGAGGTGCATGAAAATTTTTAAGAGCGTCTTGGTCATGGGGGCACCAACCAGCTGCCCCTTATCATGGCGCTCGGCCAACTTCGTGTACAATTCCAAATTGTTCATGTTCCCTCCCTCGTACTCTGTATTCGGTTTAGTCATTACGTGATTTTCTTTTGGCCCGCCGGCCCCGACATAGTCGACCCTTTACGCCTTTCACAAAAAAAGGTAATCAGGTCCCGGTAAAATTCGGAGCGCGTTTCTCCATAAATGCCCCTACCGCTTCCATGAAATCGTTTGAATTCAGGGTTGTTGCCATTGTCCAAAGACCGTTGAGCAACAGGCTTTGTTCCTTGGTCAGATTTTCACTCTGCTGCAGCACAAACTTGGTGCCACGCACCGCAAGCGGTGGATTTGCGGCGATTTCGGAGGCAAGCTTCAGGGCTGCGGCCTGGACAGCTTCAACATCCGGGTACACATTGTTGACCAACCCGATTTTTTCCGCGTGGGCGGCATCGAAATCCTTACCGGTGTAAGCCAGCTCCGCAACATGCCCCGCGCTTACAATATCGGGCAGCCGCTGCAAGGTACCGACATCCGCCACGATACCGATCCGGGTTTCTCGGACACTGAATATCGAATCGGCAGATGCCAGCCGGATATCACAGGCAGTGATCAGGTCAATACCGGCGCCGACACAATGGTTGTGGATCGCGGCAATAACAGGAACCGGGCAAGCGGGTCACTTCCAATTGCCGAAGGTTGGCGATCGCGCCTGATGGGGGGGGGAGATTGAGCCGGCGCCTCTCCCACGGAAGCAATATCGAGTCCGGAACAAAAGCTTTTCCCGCGTCCGGCGATGACGACAGCACGAATATCGGGGTTTTTTGTCAGTTCAGATATGGCCGCCGGGAAGCCGGTCCACATTTCGTGGGACATGGCATTACGCTTTTCAGGTCGATCCAGCCACAGTATGCCTACAGGCCCATCACACTCAATGCTTAAAACGTTTGATGAAAATGTCATTTCGTCAGTCTCCTATTGTATTGTTTTTTTACAGGTCGTCTTGTGGATAAATAGGGACAGCTGTCCCTATTTTACACTCGCTTCCGGAATACTGCAATAGAGCCGCGAATCCAGGAGGGCCTCGGTGCGGTAGTGAACGGCATCCTGATAGGCCTTGCTCCTGTTCATTTCCATAAAGGCGTCGATGGAGGGATACTCATACAGGGCTATCTCGTCCCATTCTTCGTCGCCGATGACCGGCATCAGACCGTTGCCGCGATACACGATGCGGGTTATCGTTTTCCCCGCGAACAACGCGCTGGTTGCCTCAGAATACTTCCGGTACGATTCCGCCCCTCCGTCGGGTTTGAACTTCAGCAGGTTCACCATAATGATCGGTCCCTTATAATCCTGGGACATGAGTTTTTTGAATTGATCCCGAGTCGGCATGATAAAAGCCATCGTTAACCCCTTTCTATTGTATATCTTTTAAAAACCGAATAATCCGGTCGTTAACCTCCTGGGGACGCTCCTGCTGGACCCAGTGCCCGGCCCCCGGTATCAAAACTTTCTCCTTCAGGTTGGGCATGGATTGTTCCAAACGATCAAATGCCTTGCGGGAAAAGGCGATGACTCCGTCCAGTTCTCCGGCGATAAACAGAGAGGGCTGGTGAATCCTGGCCCCGCTGAGAAAAGGTGTCAGCTCCCAGTTTCTGTCGAGATTCCTGTACCAATTGACGCCTCCACGAAAGCCGGTCCGCTCAAAGGCCTCGGTGAATACATCGATATCCTTTTCGGTGAGCCAGTCCGGCAGGGCCGCAGGCATCGATACCGTGTCTATAAAGCGCTGCTCCTTACCGAATACGAACTCCCATCGCTCTTCCGGCGGCGCGTCGCCCGAAAGCGAATAAAATGTCCGTAGCATGGATTCCCGGACGTCCGCTTCCAGCTCCTTTTCGACCTTTCCCGGTTCCTGAAAGTAAACGATATAAAAGTTGAGATCTCCTGCCATTTTCTTCATGGCTTCGGTGGGGCTGATACCGCCCCAGCGTCGCGGCGGATAGGGGACGCTTAAGAGGATCAGGGCGTGGAATATATCGGGCCTCAACAGGGCGCAGTTCCAGGCCACCGGCGCGCCCCAGTCATGCCCCACAATGACGGCCTTGTCCTCCCCGAGGGCGTGCACCAGGCCGACAATGTCCCCGACCAGGTCAAATATCGTATAGGATTCAATGGATTCGGGGCACTCGGTCCTGCCGTACCCCCGCTGGTCGGGCGCGACGGC
>JAFCZZ010000108.1 GCA_019314085.1 Deltaproteobacteria bacterium
AGTTTTTCATCACCCATTCACCTCAGCCGCACCTGGACGGTCATCACACGGTGTTCGGAAAGCTAATAACGGGGCAGGACGTGGTAGATGCAATCCGCCAGGGCGACCGCATGGCAAGCGTAGAAGTCACGGAGAAGTAAAACCCTGTAATATCGATATGTTATTGGGAAGTCCCCGTATTGACAACCATCGCGCTCCACCCGAGCATATATGATTTCACTGCAAAATATATCGAAGCAGTACAGCGGAACATATCTCTTCAGGGACCTCTCCCTCCAGATAGAAAACGGAAACAGGATTGCCTTCGTGGGACGTAACGGGGCAGGCAAGTCTACCTTGATGAAGATTATCCTGGGGGAAGTCGACTCGGACACAGGAAAGATTATCCGATCCAGGTTTAACAGTGTCGGCTACCTTCCCCAGGACAGCGTCTATCACACCGGCCGCACCCTCTCCGAAGAAGCGGCAACCGCCTTTGACGACCTGAATCGCCTCCATGAAAGAATCAGGGAAATCGGCAATGAAATTGAAGCCATGACCCTATCTGGGGATAATGATGCTCCGGGATTGCAAGACCTCGTGAACGAAATGGGGCGGGCACAGAGTATCCTTGAGCACCGGGAGGGATACTCAATAGAGATAAAGGTACAACAAGTTCTCTCCGGTCTCGGTTTTCACGAGAGAGACCTGTCCCGAATGACGGAGGAGTTTAGTGGCGGCTGGCAGATGCGGATAGCCCTCGCCAAGCTGCTCCTCCGGGAACCAACCATCCTGATGCTCGACGAACCCACTAATCACTTGGACATTGAATCTCTTGAATGGATTGAAGGGTATCTGAAGTCATATCAGGGTTCTCTCGTACTGGTATCCCATGACAGCCGTTTTCTCGATACCCTTGTCGACAGAGTGATCGAGATATCCATGGGCAAGGCGACCGAATACACCGGAAATTATTCCTCCTATCTGGCCCAGCAGGCCGGGCGCCGTGCGGTGATCGAGGCCTCCCTCAAAAATCGGCAGCGCGCGATCGATAGCACAACTCGTTTTATCGAGCGATTCCGGTACAAAAGCACCAAGGCACGGCAGGTCCAGAGCCGCATAAAAAGGCTCGAGAAGATGGAGGACCTTGCGATAGACAGGGATGAGCACGCCATATCACTGGATTTCCCGGATCCGCCCCGCTCCGGCCGGGTGGTCATGGAGTTGGAGGGCCTTTCAAAGGCCTATGATGACAACATCGTCCTGCAGGATATGTCTCTCACCATCGAACGCACGGATAGAATCGCCCTTTTAGGGGCAAACGGTTCCGGAAAGTCCACACTTGCGCGTATTATAGCCGGCGTTGACACCTTCCAGGGCGGCCTCAGGAAACCGGGACACAATGCGATCCTGTCGTACTATGCCCAAAATACGGCAGAGGAGTTGGACCCGGACAAGACAACCCTGCAAACACTTGATTCCGTCGCCCCCCTCAAATCACCGGGAGAACTGCGAACGCTCCTTGGTTGTTTTCTCTTTACAGGGGATGATGCATTTAAACCGGTTTCCGTCCTGTCAGGAGGCGAAAAAAGTCGGCTTGCCCTCGCGAGGATGATTCTGAAACCGGCAAACCTGTTGATCATGGATGAGCCAACGAATCACTTGGACGCCCAGTCAAAGGCCATCCTGCAGAGCAGTCTCCAGAGGTTCTCCGGAGCATATGTGATCGTCTCCCACGACAGAGACTTTCTCGCACCCCTCATCAACAAGGTGGTGGTGCTGAAGGACAATAACTTGCTCCTATACCACGGGAGCGTTGATGAGTACCTTGACCGATATCACCGGGCACAGAACGCTCCCGGCGCGGGAGAGACCCTTCCGGGGAGCGCGGGTCCGGCAGATTCTCAAAAGGATCAGAAAAGGAGAGAGGCCGAAGGCAGGCAGCAACGCTACAAACGGCTGAAGCCGCTCAGGGAATCACTGAAACAAATCGAAAAGGAAATAGCCGCCAGCGAGAAAAAAAAAGAGGAGATCGAAAGCGCCTTCTCCGATCAAGATACCTATAAAAATGATTCGTTAGTCCGATCTCTCCATATCGAATATTCTCAGATAACCTCCCGGCTCGCATCCCTGTATGATACGTGGGCGGCAACGGAAGAAAAGATAGAAGACATTACACACAACAATTTATCTTGACTGCAGTTTCTTTCTCCCTTATACTTTTCGCCAGTCGTGGCAGTAACCCATAACGGGGTTGTACAAAGAGATCCGCCATATAAAACCCCGTGTGATTGTGGAAATTCTGCAGGAACGGCACATTGAGTGAAACCCTGCTTTGTGCAAGACCGCCACCATCCATCGTAAGGGAGGAATCATAATGAATGCCGTAACGATAGCAACCGGAGAGGTAGCGTTCCCGCATATCTTACAATTCTCCGACCGTCGCCTCTATGTATATGTCAGCCTGTTTGTGGCGTTTGACGTGGCTGTTCCCTGGCTCTGCCATATCTATCATCCCCTGGCCGGCCCTACGCTTCTTCCCCTGTTTTTCTTTGTTTTGCTGGCAGGAATGTTTTTCGGCTGGAGGGCTGGTCTCCTCGTCGGGGTGCTGACACCCCTGATAAGCTATGCTCTTTCTGGGATGCCTCTGCCTCAGATCCTCCCGCGCATCATTACCGAAGCGGCCGTTTACGGCCTCGCCAGTGGGCTTCTACGAGGGCATTTCAGGTTCGGTGTGATCACCTCCCTCGTCGGAGCTCTGATAGCGGGACGTCTTGCCGCCTTTGCCCTGATGGCCCTGATCCTGGATCTTTCGCATTCCGCAAACCTGGCGTGGCAGGCCGCAAAGATGGGCTGGCCGGGTCTCGTGTTTCAGCTACTCCTCATTCCCCTTATCGTTGTTGTACTGGAAAGACTCTGGTCCAAACACCACCATGCCGAACGCTGATGCCCGTTTTGAATCATTCCTGAAAAGCAGTGGCGCCATCTGGATCATCGGCCCGGCGGGCATCCTATTTCAATCCCAACGAAGGGGCATTGCCCCGCTGCTGTGCTACCTTGAGCAGACTCCCTCTCCGGAGGAGGTAGTAATCTTCGACAAGGTAACCGGAAATGCCGCCGCCCTCCTCATGAAAAAGGCGTGCTGCTGCGAGGTGTCCTCGCCGATCGGGAGCGAGCCGGCAGCCGAAACACTGAACGGCTTCGGCATTATAAACCATTTCACACAAACGGTCCCCTACATTATCAATCGCGAGGGGAGCGGTATGTGCCCCTTTGAAACGATGTCTCTGGGAAAATCACCGGATGAATTCTATGAACTTATGAAACGCAATTCCCTTTTCGCAGATATCTTCCACGGGGGCAAACCATGAGAACGGCGATAACATTCAGCACAACATCCCGGGAAGAGATCGTGGATATCACACAGAAGGTCCGGGAGGTCGTATCCGCGCACGGCAGGGATCATGAGTTGTGCTCCCTGTACGCGCTGGGAGCAACGGCGGCAATTATGATACAGGAAAACTGGGACCCGAACATACAGATCGACGTGCTCAGGTGCCTTCGAACGATAATCCCCCGGGGACAGTGGCTGCATGACAGGGTGGACGGAAATGGCGATGCCCACATCAAGGCGGGCATCATAGGGCCCTCAGAGGTGGTCCCCATAGAGAAGGGACAGATCCTCCTCAGTACATGGCAGAACATCTTTTTCTGTGAGTTTGACGGCCCCCGAACGAAGAGAACAGTGATTGTTACCTTGGTATAGACCCCTCACCGCACATAGACAGGATTTGAAAATATCCACGGACGGTATTTCCCCCATATCTTTGCATATACCTCGACCCGATATATCCCCCTCTGTGACACCGTATACGTGATATCCCTTCCAACCGCTTCGGCGCACAGGTCACCATCCTTTATGATGCGAATCTTCCCTTTTTCTGGGACCGCAACCCGGAGCACCGCATCCCCC
Source organism: Deltaproteobacteria bacterium (assembly GCA_019314085.1). Next base: position 3,953 of record JAFCZZ010000108.1, read on the forward strand.
TTCAACAAAAACTCATCCCCCATGGTAACGTTCCTGTCCGCATCGGAGAGGGTCAGAGAAAATCCCCTGGCGTCGCGGAAGTATTCCATGGCTATGTAGGCCCGCCCCTGTTCGAGGGTCTTCAAGAGGGCCTTCATGTCTCCTTCGGCCTCGCCTTGCAGGGGGTTATCCAACAGGAGATGGGTCCGTATGAACCGAAACGCCCTCCGAAAGGGAAAGATGCCTATGGTTATTCCCAGTATTGTTCGCGACGTATCGTGATTGTCCAGTTCCCCGATACCCACAACCCTGCGTTCTTTATTAAGATCATCCCATCGTTTCAGGGTGATCGCTCTGGGGCCTTGTAAGACATGGGCGGGGAAGAGATACCCGATCAGGGCGCTGGGAAAACCGCGCAGGGTGGACTGCCAGTCGGTCATAAAATCCCACACCCCCATCCCCGTGTAACCGGAGACGGACCAATCCTTCCACGGATAATGTTTCACGTGAAACATTTTTGCCCCTTCGTGGTCCGGATGAGCGATAAAGCCGATCCCCCCCAGTTGGCCGACCCTGTCTATGTAATCCTGGGGCCGCCACTCCATATCATCCTCATCACCAACCACCTCTTCATCTATTGCAAAGGCCAGGTAGTGGTTGAATCGCGGTGATATTTCCTGGCCGACCACAAGGAGAACACCCCCATGCCACCCCTCCTTGCCGTTTCTCCTGGCGCCCAGCGTAAAATGATCGGTGAGCATAAGGAAATCGAGGCCGTTTTCGTCCGCCGCCTGAACAATCTCCCCGACGGGGACCCTTCCGTCATGTGAATGGGAGGAATGAAAATGGATGACTCCTGTGTAATCGTACAGTTTCATGGTGCCTCTTTTATGTTGGGAGTCCGTTCTCAAGCGGGCAGCCGTTGCACAGGGGCTTCTTTTTGCAGAACTGTTTGCCCACCTGGACCAGGAGCGCATGATACTGGTTGTACCGTGGCGCGTCGTGTGGCAGCCTGTCCATGAAAAGGGACTGTATCTCCTGGTAGTTCCAGTCCGGGGCAATCAGATCGTGCCGCTCCAATACCCTGCGCGTGTAGGCATCAATGACAAAGACCGGCTTGCCACCGCCATACAGCAGTATGCTGTCTGCCGTTTCGCCGCCGATCCCCCTGACATCCAGCAACTTTTTCCGGAGCGTCCACAACTCCTCGTTGAACATCGTGTCCAGGTCTCCGGCATACTCGTTATGCAGAAAATCAAGAAACGCCTTGAGCCTCTTCGTTTTGAGATTGTAATAACCCGAAGACCTGATGAGGCCAGCGACAATGCTGTCTTCCGTACCATGCAACTTCAGCGGATTGAGAAGACCCGCCTCTTTCAGCCTGCCTATAGCGGTTTCCACATTTTTCCAGTTTGTATTTTGTGTCAGTATTGCACCGACGGTAATTTCAAAGGGGGTTTCACCCGGCCACCAATGGAGATCGCCAAAGTATGCATTCAGTCTCTCATATATCGCGACCAGCCTCTCCTGCACTCGCATCATAAACCCCTTGAAACACACTAAACAGCAAAATCGCACTCGGGAGATGAGGGCGGTACGCAAAAACGAGGGTACCCGCAATCCGATTGCCTACACGAATTACCGATACCCCCGTTTGTATACTATTTTCGAATCACGGCAAAGAACTTCGACTCTCCTCTCTGTATCAGCACCAGGACACTGTCGCCGGAAATCGCCCGCGACATTACGCTCCGATACTCCTCCAACGAAGAAATACGCGATCGGTTAACCTGCCGCACGACATCCCCCGCTTGTATACCTGCCTCCGCCGCCGGACTGCCGCTCGCCACCTGGCTGATCACCACACCTGCCGCATCTGCGAGTCCGAGATGCTCCGCTATCTCGGGTGTTATCTCCTGAACGGTCATGCC
>JAFCZZ010000109.1 GCA_019314085.1 Deltaproteobacteria bacterium
GTCAACGGGGAAGTAATCACGCAGGATCAGCTTGATGCGGAGCTGTCCGTGATGCAAAAACAGTTTGCCGATGTGGATCAGACGGACAAAGAAAAACTTGCTGAAATCAAGAGTAAAATCCTTGAAAATCTTATTGCCCGAGAGGTACTCCACCAGGAGAGCCAGAGAAAAGGGATAGAGGTAGATGAGGCGACTATCGATGAACGCCTCGCGAATATCAAGAAACAATTTCCCGAAGAAGGAAGTTTCGAGAAAAAGCTTGAGGAGACGCAGCTTACAGAAAATACCCTGAAGGGCCAGTTACGCCAAGGGCTGGTAATCCAGAAGCTCATAGATCGCGAGGTTATAGATCGTATTGAGGTATCGGACAAAGAGGCAAAGGACTATTACGATGAAAATCGTGATCTTTTCAAACAACCCGAAAAGATCCAGGTACGTCATATCCTTATTAAGGTTGAACCGGAGGGGGACAAGACCAAAAAGGCCGGTGCCCTCAAAACGAGCAAGAAGATACAAAGTGAGCTGAAAGGGGGGGGAGATTTTGCGGCGCTTGCCAAGAAATATTCCCAATGTCCCAGCAGTGCTAATGGCGGTGACCTCGGCTACTTTGCGCGGGGGCAGATGGTAAAACCCTTTGAGGATGCGGCTTTTTCCCTAAAAAAGGGAGAAGTAAGCGATATAGTCGAGACCAGTTTCGGGTATCACCTGATAAAGGCGGGGGACAGAAAACCGGAAAGTATAAGCGATTACAAAGATATCAAGGATAAACTCGCCCCGTACCTGAAGCGGGCAAAAGCGGGGGCAGAGGCGGAGAAATATATTGAAGGGCTGAAGAAAAATGCCAAGATAGAAAGATTTCTTTCCGCAACGGAACAGCAGGGGTCAGCCGAATAGCCTCGACCGCATGATCTCAGTTTTATAGGAGTGATCAGGCCTGGTCTCCATGGCAGGACTCGATGCTGGTGAACTCGTTAGGGTAAAGAAGGGTATTTTCGTTTCTTGACATTTTGTTGATTGCTTTATAACAATCGCTCCTGTGGCTGGTTACTGTCATGTCACGCTCGTCAAAAAAGCGGGAGGAGGGGGAAGTGCCCCGTGAAATCTATCATAGCAGTCCTCATTGTGCATACATAAGCGTTATAGAAAAGGAAAGGTGAAGACACCTTTCCTTTTTTTATTTTCACGTATAGGCAGCAGATTATCTATCATACAACGAAAGGGAGGAAAAATTTATGGATTTTGAAAACATACTCTACACAAAGCAGGGACACATCGCCACGCTGACCCTGAATCGCCCGCCGGCAAACTCGGTGAACCTTGCCACATTAGTCGATGTTGAGAAGGCTCTTGATGACGCCGAGCAGGACAAAGAGGTGCGGGTGCTCGTTATTACGGGGGCCGGCGAAAAGGGCTTCTCCGCCGGCTTCGACGTCAGCGATGCCGCCAACGGCCATATTACGGGTCCCAAGGGCCAGGAGGTATGGACGAGGATCGACCGCTTTCCCAAGCCGGTCATAGCGGCGATCAACGGTTATGCCTTTGGCGGTGGCTGCGAACTGGCCATGGCATCGACCTTCAGGGTCATGCAGGAGGGCGCGAAGATCGGCCTGACGGAACTCAATCTCGGCATCATCCCCGGATGGGGCGGAACACAGCGCATGCCCCGGATACTGGGGAAATCGAAGGCCCTGGATATGATCCTTTTCAGCAAACGCCTGCCCGCTCAGGAGGCGCTGGAGATCGGTCTTGTCGACAAGGTCTCAGCCGCAGGAGAACTGATGAAAGACGTCATGGAGATGGCCGAGTTCCTGACACAGCGGCCCCCGCTCGCTGTCACGGCCGTTCTCAATGCGGTGAATACCGGTTTAGAGAAGGGACTCGACGAGGGAACAAAGGTGGAATGGAAGGGAACCCAGGCGGTATCATCATCGAAGGATGCCATTGAGGGGTTCACCGCCTTTCTGGAAAAACGCGTACCCAATTTTAAGGGAGAATAACTTATTATATAAAGGAGAATGCATTATGAAACTGGAAGATGTGAAGAAGATTACGATGATCGGCGCCGGAGACATGGGGCATGGCATCGCCGCCAATTGCCTCCTCGGCGGGTACACGGTGGTTCTGCGCGATATCAAGCAGGAGTTCGTTGACCGTGGTGTCGAACTTATCAAGAAGAGCCTTGCCAAGTTCAAGGAAAAGGGGAAGATTACCCCCGAGGCCCACGACGACGCACTGGCACGGCTGATTCCCATGGTTGATCTTGCAGAGGCGGTCAAGGATGCCGACTTTATCATCGAGGCGGTCCCGGAGAAGCTGGAACTCAAGAAGAGCGTGCTTGCCGAACTCGACAAGCTTGCCCCCAAACATGCCATCCTCGCCTCCAATACGTCGAACATCAGCATTACCGAGCTCGCGACGGCAACGAACAGGCCGGACAAGGTGATCGGATACCACTTCTTCAACCCCGCCATCCTGATGAAACTGGTTGAGGTCACCCGGGGGGGCAAGTCCTCGGACGAATCGATCCAGATCGGCTACGAGCTGGCAAAGAAGATCAATAAGGTCCCCGTCATTGTCCAGAAGGACTCCCCCGGCTTTATTTACAATCGTGCCAACGAACCCACTCTGGTTTTCCTCTCGAAGATCCTGGAAGACGGTCATCCCACGCCGGAGGAGTTCGACGCGGCGATAAAGCCCTTCTCACCCATGGCGCCCTTTGAGCTTCTGGACTACGTGGGCATCGATATCGCCTTCCACGGCATGGAATACTTTGCCGAGGTCCTCTCCCCCGACTATAAGCCATCGGATGCCATGGCGGCCTACATCAAGTCCGGCAACCTGGGGAAGAAGACCGGGAAGGGACTATACGACTGGTCGCAGGGGAGGCCCGCAATCGACCTCTCCAAGGCGACCAAAGAGTATGACATCAATCATATGATCGCCCTGCAGGTCAACGAGGCCACCAAGCTGATCGAAGAGGGCGTCTGCACCGACCCCAAGGAGATCGACCTCGCCATGGCAAACGGTGGCGGCTCACCCTTCGGGCCCTTCGCCCTGGCAAAGTCGATCGGCTACGATGTGCTGAACGCGAAGCTGGAAGAGGTCTATAACAAGTTCAAACTAGAGATCTTCAAACCCACGAAGCTCATGAAAGAGGGGAAGATCGTAGTCTAACAGTCCGTCCCGTATCTTCAAAAAGAGAGAGCACGGCCCCGGTTTTTAAGGGCCGTGCTTTTTTATGCATGCTTGGTATTGCCCTAAATACATAATAAAATCAGAAACGTTATTGACGAACACCCGAAAAAGGTGTACGGAAATCACGAGAAACAGATTTCTTGTCAGCATATCAACCAGGGGGGTAAACCAATGGAACAGCCAATCGATCCGCGGCTCCCGCTTCTCCAAGATGCCGATCTGGAGGGTAAGATCGTCCTGCTGAGGGTCGACCACAACGTCGTCAAAAAGGGGAGAATCCAAGACCCGTTCCGAATAGACCAGACCATCGGGACCCTCTTCAATATTGTCGCGCGCGGCGGCAGGCCGATTATCATGACGCACGTGGGCAGGCCGCGGGACAAGGAGACCGGCAGAATCAGTATCGACGAGTCGACGTCGATAGAACCGATTGTGAAATATCTGGGGCACAAACTGCACGTCACGATTCATGTGCCGCGTCTGGATACGAAGGGGGACACGGGGATACCCGGTATCGATACCTCGATCAATCTTGCCATCAGGGACCTGAGAGAAAAGAGGGTCGATGCCATCTACCTTCCGAATACGCGCTGGTTCCGGGGCGAAGAGGCACCACCGGATGAGAGAGAGCCCTTTACCCTCCAACTCGCCGGCCTGGCGGACATCTTCGTGAACGATGCTTTTGGCTCATGGCAGCCGCACGCGACTACCTGTGACATCACCCGCCATCTCCCCTCGTTCGCGGGGTTCCTGATGCAGCGGGAGATCCGAAACCTCTCGCGGGTCCTCGATCCGGAGAGACCCTTCGTGTCGGTCGTTGCCGGCGCGAAGTACAATACGAAGATAGGGCCGCTGAGCGAGATCTACAAGAAGGTGGATACGCTCATCCTGGGGGGCGTGATTTACAACACCTACCTCTGCGCCAAGTACGGCGTCTCCATACAGGGGGTGCCGCCGAAGGACATTGAGGCCGCCGCCGGTCTGGTGAAGATGGACGCGCGTAACGGAAAAATTCTCGAACTTCCCTATGTCTATGAATCGGATACCATGGAGGGAAAAATCGAGGGGCACTTCAAGGTTCGTGACGTCAGACAGCTGAAAAAGGGGATGCGACTCGGCTACGTCCTCGACATCGCGAAGGAATCCTTTGACGACCCCCTCGTCGCGGAGACGATAGGTTCCGCCCGGACCATCTTTGTCAATGCCGTCATGGGGTACACACCGCATTTCACCGAAGGCTCAGCCGTGCTGGACCAGAAGATCGATCACAACCGCGAGGCGCGAAAGCTGTACGGCGGCGGAGATACCCTCCAGGAATTCAAGGATCTCAATCCCGGCCTGTATCTGTCGGTCATGGATGACTCCCAGTACTACTTCTTCACCGGGGGCGGTACCGTCCTGAAGGCGATCGAGCAGGAGACACCCTACGGTCTCGATCCCGTCAAGGCCCTGATTGAAAATGGCGGCAGACAACCGGTGTAAAGGGATTTCTTGCGTTGAGAGTGCGAGGGTGCGCCCCTCGCGTTTTGTTGTCCATCGCATACCCTTCCTGCCGGCAGACAGCGTTTAAACCATTTGCAAAGACAGAGAAACATAAATATTGTAGCGGTTCTCCACAAGGTATTTTACCCATCTCAATGATCGGAAGGATGCAGTGCGTTATGTTCGACTTTGAAAGAGGAAAGATCCGCTTTATCCGTGGCGGGAAGTATCCCACCTGCCACTCCGTTTTCATCGATGATGAGGTTCGCGCCGTCATCGACCCGGCGAGTGACGAGAACAAGCTCCTGGCGATTCACCGGCAGCGCCCTATTCAGGTGATCATCAATAGCCACTGCCATGAAGATCATTTCCTTTTCAATTCCCGTTTTCCGGATGCCGACCTTTGGGTTCCCAAACTGGAAGCGGCGGGATTCAGGGATATCGACGCCTTCTTCGATCAGTTCTATGAATCCGGGGACATCGATGAGGAAACCAAGGCGGCGTGGGACACATTCTTTACCGAGGTCGTACAATATCAGCCCCGGGAACCAAACCGGCTCCTGGAGGAGGGTGATGTCCTCGTCTTCGGTGAGACCCGGGCCCGGGTCCTGCACACCCCCGGTCACAGCCCCGGGCACCTGGCATTTCACTTTCCCGAGGAGCGGGTCCTGTATCTGGCGGATCTGGATCTGGTGAAGTTCGGCCCCTATTACGGCGACAAGGACTCCAGTATCGACGACACGATCGCGTCCCTCGAACGGGTGGCCGCCATCGACGTGGACGTATACCTGGTGGCCCATGGCAGAGAGGGGGTCTTCGATGGTGACCCCGCCCACATCCAACGGTATCTGGACGTCATCTACAGCAGAGAGGAGAGACTGCTGGCCCTCCTGGCATCGGGTCCCAAGAACCTTGAGGAAATAACCGCAGAGGGGATCATATACGGCGGCCGTACCCTGTCCGACGGGGCCTGGGAACTGGCCCTGAGCGAAAGAATGATGATGGACAAGCACCTCCAGCGCCTTGAGGATCTGGGGACCGTCCGACAAGAGGACGGCTTCTACAACCTGTAAAAATAATGACATCCATGATAAGAAATATCAAGGAGGAAAGCAGAGATTTCCTCTAACCGTCACGGATGCCGCCGATGGTTTATTA
>JAFCZZ010000110.1 GCA_019314085.1 Deltaproteobacteria bacterium
TCGGTGAGCTCGACCATCTGCGCGGACGCCTCCTCCTCCTGCCGCTTGGACCAGAGGAGGGCGGCCTTCGAGGGGAAGAGGAGGTCGCTGGAGACGAGCTCTATCCCCCGGACCTTGGCGGGGACGAACCGGTCGTTGCGCACCGACACCTCGGAGTCCTCCACCCCTAGGATCGTGGCGATGCTGGGCTTCTCGATGTCGAGGTCCGCTATCCCGACCCCGGTCCGGTCCCTGAGGGTCAGGGCGAGGCTCGCCACGAGCGTGCTCTTTCCGACTCCCCCCTTTCCGGAGACCACCGCTATCCTCAACACACCATCTCTCTTCTGCGTCCACGCTTTTATCACTTTGCGGACGACCCGGCGGGAGGGCGGGTGTACCGCGTCCGCGCAGGGTCGGCGGGAGGCGGGCTCCGGGGAAGCTCCGAGCCGGGCTCCGACCCCCTCCCGACCCCCCTCCGACCCCCCCAACTTATATATGATACCCACCTAACCTGTATGATGGCCGACCTCCACCTCAGGTTCGGGGACGACGAGTTCAGAAAGCTCGACCTGCTGAGGGAGTACCTGAAGGAGCTTGGGGTGGTCCGGGCCGGCACTCGGGGGGAGGTCGTGAGGTACGCCCTGAACTACCTCTGGGACGAGGTGGTGAAGCAGATCCAGCAAAAGCGGATGGGAGGAGCGTGACCGAGGCGGTCGAGAAGGCCCAGAAGGAGTGGATCGAGGGCATGCTCGAGCCCAGGGGGGAGGAGGAGAGCCCCCAAAAAGGCGAGCGGGAGGAGGCCCCCCCGCCGAAGCAGGGGGGAGGCGCCGAGCCCCTCCCCAAGTTCAGGTGCAAGGAGTGCGGGAAGGAGTTTGACAGCTGGAGCGCGCTCATGGGGCACACGAGGGTCCACATTAAGGAGGAACCCGAGAAAAGGGGGAAGAAGGAGGGGGAGCCCGAGAAGAAGGAGGCCGAGAGAAAGAAGATCGAGATCCCCGAGCCCCCGTCCGACCAGGTCTCGATCATGGAGGAGGTCCTGAGCCGGTTCTCGGGCAGGAACCTGGAGGTCGCGCGCGAGCCCGTGGTGGAGCTGGCAAGGCTCAAGGGGGGGATGGACCCCATGGAGCTGTACTCAATGCTGGTTCAGTTCGGGGTGACCGACAAGACCGCCCGCGCGGTCGCCACGGCCTACCTCGCCTCGCTCCAGCGCGTCCAGCTCCAGAACCAAAAGCAGATGGTGTTCGGCCCAACCCCGTTCGCCTCGGCCCCGTCCATCTCCCTCTGGCCGGGCGTGGGGTGGCAGCCGTGGCCCCCGGTGCAGGCCCAGCCCTGGGCCCAGGGGTACGGGTGGCAGCCGTGGCAGGCCCCGGCGCAGGTCTCCCCGCCCAAGCCGCCGCGCACGTACAAGATAGTGGTGGAGGGGCAGGAGATAGAGACGGACGAGGAGGGGTACCGGGCCTGGCTCAAGTACAAGGAGGAGCGCGAGTACGCCGAGCGCGAGCGCAAGGAGTGGGAGCTCAGGATGAAGAAGCTGGAGAGCGAGCTCTCCGGCCCCCCGGGCGGGAAGGAGGACGACCGCCTGGCGAAGCTCGAGGAGAGGCTCGAGCAGGAGCGCGAGGAGCGCCACAAGCTCAGGATCCAGCAGCTCGAGGAGCGCATCCAGCAGCTCCAGAACCGCCCCTCCCTCCAGCAGGAGGTCCAGTACGCGGTGAACCTGCTCCAGGCGATGGGGCTCAGGGTCTCCAGGGGGGAGGAGGGGGTGTCGAAGGAGGCCCCCACCCACTCGCTCGTCCGGGAGGTGGTGAAGGACGTGAAGGGCGAGCTCACCGGGCTCCGGTCGGACCTCAAGGAGATCATCGTGCAGGGGGGAGGAGGCCCCTTCTCCCCGAAGGTGAGCAGGACCCCCGAGGCGCGCAGGCGCGAGGCTGAGGAGCTGCTCGGGAAGGCGAACCGGGTCGAAAGAATATTAGACCTGGAGAACCAGATCCTCTCCGAGACGGGGGCGACGTGAGTGGAGGACATACGCGACCTGATCAACCCCGCGGAGTTCTTCAGGAGGCTGAACAGGGAGATAGCGGAAATAGACCGCTCGATCCGCGAGCTGGGAGAAGCTCTCGAGGGCGGGGGGACGAGCCCGGAGGGGCTGGGGGGGGACTTCGTCCAGCGGTTGGAGCGGGCGCGCAGGGAGGTCGAAGAAGCGAAGCGGACGACCGAATGCGGATGGTGCCAGCGCCAGCTCGACAAGATCTCCGACGCCATAGCCCACCTTGCGGACCTCGAAAAGCTCGCCTCCCAAATCGTGGAAGGAAAGCGGGCGAGCGCACTCGGCAAACTCGACAGAGATCTGGAGGAGATGAAAAAACTCAAGGAAAAGATCTCCCAGAGTTCCTAACCTTGCAATTTATAAGCGGCTACCTCTTTCCCCTCCACCATCGCCAGAACGCAGGCTCGACGTGGTGCTCGTAGAACTCCAGCAACTTCTCCTCGGGGATCTCGCCCCGGGGATCCGCGAGCAGCAGGCGGTTGGCGGCGATGGTGGACTCCAGCCCGGCCTTCAGCGGCTTCGGGATGTTTATGAAGTCGCTCGATCGCCCCACTCGCCGGTTGCGCCTGCGGACCGCGATCCCCACGTAATTATTTTTGTGTCGCTAGGATTTAAAAGCTTGAAGGTGAGCAAGATTGAGCAAGTATGCCTAAGGTCGGAGTGATCCTGACGCTGGGGACTTACGAGCGCCTCTGCGAGGTGTGCAGGGAGCGCCACCAGAAGCACACGGAGTTCCTCCGGTTTTTGCTCGACGAGTACTTCCGGCAGCGTCCCGGGCTGAGGGGGCGGACGAATTGAAAATCCTGTGGTACTCGAACCCCTCGTGGGCGAACTCGGGCTACGGCATAGCGACGAAGCACGTGCTGCGGGGGCTGAGGGGGCGCGGGTTCGAGGTCGGGCTGGCCCCCAACTACGGCTTCGGCACGGGGGCGCTCGAGGTCGACGGGTACCCGGTGCACTTCATGGGGCCCGACTTCTCCGAGGAGGCGGCGGTGGACCACTACCTCAAGCACGAATACGACGTGCTCGTGACCCTCTACGACGTCTGGCCCCTGCGCAGGCTCTCGGAGCTCGTGCGCGCCAGGGGGGTGGTGTGGGTTCCCTGGGCGATGTTCGACCACGACGCGCTCTACCCGGCGGTCGGGGAGCGCCTGGAGTCCGCGTTCCACGTGGTCTCCCCGAGCCGGTACGGGAAGGCGATGCTCGACCGGGCGGGCTTCACGGAGTCGAGCCACATCCCCCTCGGGGTCGACTGCAAGACGTTCAGGCCCGTGGACCTCCCGAAGGAGGGGTTGCGCCGTGAGCTGGGCTTCCCGGGGGACTCCTTCGTTGTCACGATCCCGAAGATGAACAAGGGCCTCCGCCCCATGATCCCCGAGCAGCTCGAGGGGGTGAAGCTGTTCGCGGAGGCCAACCCAGACGTCAAGACGCGCGTGTACCTCCACACCATGCCCAACACCCGGGAGGGGTTCAACCTCGTGGAGGTCCTCCGCGCCCTCGGGCTCTCAGACATCGCGCGCTTCCCCGAGCCCTACGCGTACCTGCACGGGTTCTCCCCGATCCAAATGTCAAAAGTACTTAACTCAAGTGACGTGGTGTCGGTGTGCACGGCGAGCGAGGGCTTCGGCATGCCGATAGTCGAAAGTCACGCCTGCGGAGTCCCTGCCGTCGCGGGCGACTACACCGCGATGCGGGAGCTCCTGGACCCCACCCCCGAGCTCCGCGTCAGGCCCAGGGCGAACATCTGGTTCCAGGTCCCGGCGCGGTACTTCGTCCCCGACCCGGAGGACATCGCGGACAAGCTCGAGCGGGTCCTCAACTCCGACCCGAACCGGTACAGGCGAAAGCTCCCCAGGCACGCGAGGCGGAACTACGACTGGAGCGGTGCGGTGGTCCCCAAGTGGGCGGAGCTGCTCCGCTCGCTCGAGGCCCGGATCGAGGAGCGGTGCGTCAGGATCCCGGGACCGAGCGGGGAGCTGAGGGCCAAGGCGCAGCAGGTCGAGGTGGTGGGTTGACCAGGTGGGTATCCTACATAATATACACCGAGCCCGAGCGGTTCGAGGAGGTCTTCGGGCGCCTCAGAGAACGGCTCTCCCCCTTGCAGACGACGCGATTCAGCTTCAACTTCTATCCCGCGCCCACCGGCGACGCGCCCCACATCAGCCTGAGGCTGGAGCGCCCCGACCCGCTCCTGGAGATACGCCTCGACAGCCTCGAAGAGAAAGGCCTGGTCAGGAAGTGGAAGACCGCCCCCTACGACGCCGACGGGGAGATCAGGACGGCCTACGAGCTGGGGAGTAGGGCCGCCCTCCTGGTCCGCGAAATGCTCAAGCTCCACCCTTGGGGGCGGTGGTCCCGGAGGTTCAGGCTCCACCTCGTCCACGGGTTCATGGACTCGCTCGGGTTCTTCAGGCACCACGACGAGGCGGGGGTGTACCTCGACATCCTCAAGGAGATGGTGTCGGGGGTCTTCAGGCGCCACGCCGAGCGCACCGAGGCGGAGGCACGCGCACACTTGGAGGGACAGCTATGAGGGTGCTCTGGCTCCAGGACATCGACCCCTTCTGCCAGCAGGGGGGCGCCCAGCTCTCGGACCACGCGTGCATCCTGGAGGGGATCCGCAGGGGGCACGAGGTTGTCATCGGGCTGCCCGAGTACGTGCGGGAGGGGGCCCTGGAGCACAGCGACCTTGTGGTGGTCAGCAACGCCACGCGATTCGACGCGCGCTTCCTGGCGCGCGTGATGGAGCGGAGGCCGTACGTGATGTACCTCCACGACTACTGGCCCTTGTGCTCTTGGAGGCTCTACTACCCCATGCTCGAAAAGTGCAAACGCTGCAAGAACCTGGGCCTCGCGAGGCGCATGCTCCTCGGCTCCCCCCTCAACGTCTTCCTCTCCCCGCTGCATCTGGACGCTTGGGCATTCGCCGTCCCGGAGCTCCGCGGGCACCCCCACCACCTGCACCCCTCTCCCGTGGACACCGAGCGCTTCAGGCCCACGGGCTCCAGGCGCGTCCCGAACACGGTCATTGGAACTAACTGCTTGCTTCCCTTCAAGGGGGCCGAGAACGTGCTGAGGTACGCCGAGAAGCACCCGGAGCTCAGCTTCACCTTCGTGGGGGCAGGGGGAAACGCAAAACTGCCCAAGAACTGCAGGTTCCTCGGCTACGTCCCGAACGAGCGGATGCCCGAGCTGTACTCCACGTGCGAGTACTTCGTGCATTTGCCCCAATCACCGCAACCCTGCGAAAGAACCGCGATAGAGGCCAGGCTCTGCGGGGCGAAGCTCATCATCAACCCGCTCGTGGGCGCCGCGAGCTACGACTGGTTCAGGCAAGATATAGAAACCGTCCGCAAGCACATACGCGAGGCCCCAGCCAAATTCTGGGAAAGTATCGAAAGGGAGGTGACGGGATGAGGATTCTGTTGACCGGAGCAAGTGGGTTCATAGGATCCGCGCTCCTGCCGAGGCTCGAGCGGGAGGGCCACGAGGTCTGGCAGCTCCTGCGCTACGTGAGCGGGGGGCGGTACAGCTACTGGGAGCGCCAGCACAAGGTGTTCGCGGACCTGCGCGACCACGACGCCGTCCGCAAGGCGGTGCAGGACATCGTGCCGGATGCGATCATCCACCTGGGGGCCATAACCCCCGTGAGCTTCTCGTTCATGAGCGCAGTCGACGTGTTCGAGGTCAACGCCCTCGGGACCATCAACCTCGCGAACGTCGCCATGGACGAGGGGGTCGAGCATTTTATCCACGCGAGTACCAGTGAGGTTTACGGAATCCAG
>JAFCZZ010000111.1 GCA_019314085.1 Deltaproteobacteria bacterium
CTAGCCCCCCCCCCCCCCTCACGGCCCAGCAACGGGCAGGAGAGCAGACCATGAACCAGATCGACAAGAAACGACACGCCGAACTCAGTGCGCTACGCAGCAAGATCATAGACCTCATCACCGAGGCCAACATTCTGATCGTTGACCACAACGCGCAACTCGACAACGTCGTTGCGGAGCTGAGCGCCTATGAAGACGAGCGCACCGAGCGCTGGCGCGACAGCGACCGCGGAGCCGACCATGAGCAGTGGGTGAGCAAGATTGAAGACGGCCGCATTGACGAAATCTTGGAGCCGGACGACTTCAAAGACACGGTGCCCAGGGAGCTTGGGAAATGAGCGCCGCGGCAGTCGCAGGGCTGTCGCTCGGGAGCCTGTTCTCCGGAATCGGCGGCATCGAGGCAGGGATGGAAGCTGCCGGGCACGGCCCGGTGAAATGGCAGGTAGAAGCAGATGAATTTCGACGGGAGCGCGTGTTGCCTAAGCATTGGCCTGGAGTCGCTCGTTTCGAGCGTGTTGCCGACGTCGGAGTCGCACAGCTGTGCCCCGTCGACTGCATCATCGCCGGGTTCCCGTGTGGCGATCTCTCGGTCGCTGGCAAGGGCGCTGGCCTTGACGGTGCTCGAAGCGGCCTGTGGAGTGAAGCCCGCCGCATTGTCGGGGAGCTTGCGCCGGAGTGGGTCGTCATCGAAAACGTTGCCGGCGCCGCCAAAAGATGGGTGGACTTTGTGCGACGAGACTTGGGACAGCTCGGCTATGCAACGTTACCGGTTGAGCTGCAGGCGCGCTATGTTGGCCTACCCCACCAGCGCGCCCGCATCTTCGTCGTTGCCCACGCCAAGCGAGATCCCCTACGGCTCGGGCAACAACGGGTGTCCGGGCGACGGGCGCAAGCAATACGCGACGAGGCGCAAAGCGAGCTTGTGGACGCGAGCAGCCCAGGCCGGTGGGAGACTCTCCCCCCGATTCATCGAAGCGATGATGGGGCTACCCGAAGACTGGACGCTGCCCGAATAGCGGGCTGCGGAGTCGCGGTGGTGCCCCAGTGCGCCCAGATCGTCGGCGAGCTAATCAACCTAATGAGGGAAGCGGCATGAACAACGGCATCTACAGACACCCAGACTTCGACGCGGCCGTGGTGCTCGAGCGGCGGGGCGGCAAGCTCCTGCTGGATTTTCTCGCCAAGGGCTCAAGCCAGCAGCGGCGTGGCGGGAAGATTGTGGGCTACACCCGCCGCAACCCAGACCGGCGCGCGATGGTGCTCCACGTGCTCCAGCGGCTGGGCGGGCTCGACGCGGCGTACAGCATCAGCCGCGGTGAGCTGACCGTGTACCTGGACCGCACCGCTCCGCACTCGTCGAAGGTGCGCCAGAGCTTCTCCGCGGCCGGTAACTTCCGCTGGTCGCTGGTGGTGGCCCTGGGCGGGCTTGACGTGCCCACCCTGGGACTCGTGCCACACGAGACCCACCGACCGACGCAGGCCATCGGTTGGGAAGGACAGTTTTAGGAGGGCACCGATGGACATTAGGATTACACCCTGGGACGCGCTAGAGCTCGACCTGCGCACCGTTGCCAGCAGGGGTGCCAGCACCGCCATCCGGAGCTGCTCCGATCCGGACACCGAGGTCTACTATGGCAACCTGTACGCCAGCGTAACCATGCTCGACATCGGAATCAAAGTCATCATGGGCTCCGTTCCCGGCGACTGGAAGAGCACCGTCTGGGCCAGAAAAACGGCCTGGATAACGCTGCTCGCCGCCTTGGAGCCACAGGATCTGCGAACGATACTCGACCGGCAATACGAGGCCGGGAAACGCGAAGGGGTAAGCGCCGCCCAACTGCGAATCCGCGGCGCCCTCGGCATTGAGGACACAAGCAAATGACCAACAAGGCTCTACGCGAACAGCTCCAGAGAGCCGGCGCTCTGTTGACCCGGGATCCGACCGCACAGGACCTCGCCATGGCCATAACGCTGCTCGAAAACGCCGCGTGCGCCTCTGTCGGGATGCCGCCGCACATCAGTACGCTCTGGGCGCTGGGCGCCGCCGGTCGAGCCGCGGCCGACCACCCCGAAAGAGACAGTCGCCCCTGCCTTGACCGCGCCCGCGGCCACATCGCGGCGGCCCTCTCGCAGCTACGCGTCGTGGTCGCTGAGCGCTCGGAGGAAGGATCACCATGATAGAGCTCACCGCAACCCACCTGCAGCACCTGCCGCCCGACATCGTCGAGGACCTCGAAGGGCGCGGGCGTTTCGAGGACATCTACGCCGACTCAACCGTGCGCATGGTCCGAGGGGTCTGTTGCCTGGCTTCGTGCGGGACGAGGACGCCACCTACTGCCCATGGACACTTGGATGGGGCTCGGGGGCGCGCACCTTCGAAACGATGGCCGACATGAAAATGGTGATCGACGACAAGTTTCACGGGCCGCCGCGCCCGCCGAGACCACACGACGCAGATGCGGCAACCAGATGGCTAATAGGAAAGGCCGGGAGATGAAAAACACTGAGATGAAGCTGCTGACGACGATCCCGCGGCCCGAGAAAAAGGTACAGGTCGCGATGCACCTGTACACCTCGGTGCGCCTCCTGCTCGAGCAGTGGTGGGACGCGGACGAAGCGGCGCTTGTGCTGGCCACTGAATGGATCGGGCAGCTCGCCGACGAGCTCCCCCGGCCGAGGCGCGCCTCCGCGGCGCTCGACATCGCCCTGATTATTGGCTCGCTTGTTGTGGAGCAAGACGACACTGACGAGACCGGGCAAGCATGAACCCCGTCATCGTCAGCGGCATCGGCCGCAGCGGCACCGGTTACGTCGCGGAAGTCCTGCGTCGCTGCGGGCTGCGAGCAAAGCATGAGGCAGTGTTCCGAGGGGGAGCCCCGGCAAAGCCGCCGCACCGACAGGAACTGGCCCAGTTGGACGTCGAAGTGAGCGGCTTTGCCATGCCCCACTTGAGCGAGCCTGAATTTCGCAATCTTCCCGTGGTGCTATGTGTACGCCATCCGCTCGACTGGCTCGCAAGCTGGCAAAAGAAACGGTACGCCGCAACCTACCTCAGCGAGCACCTGGCCGTGCAGACCGAGGACGACTGGATCTCAAGCGCCCTCGACTCCACCTTCCCACCTATCCCGACCGGGGAGACACCGAGCGGCAAGGACCTTCTGATCTGGGCTTACTGGACCCTGGCCGTCGCCGAACGCGCGGTGTTCTTTTTCCAGGTGGAGCATCTCCGCCAAATAGACGTCGAAGCCATCGCACTGCTCGGGGGAATGCACGACAAGCTGGACACCACCCGACTTGCCAAGAGCATGTTCCGCGTGCCGCGCTCCATCAACTCGACACGGGAGAGGCCGCGGACACCGATTGACTGGAGCGACATTACCGCGCTCAAAACCAAACGACTGGCGCGGGCCGTTGCCCGAAGGTTCGGCTACCGATGAGCCCCAACCTCCGCGACAACCTACTGCGGCTCCGATCCGGGGGGAGAGTGTGGCGATGCTCCGACGGCTCGCTCCGCTCCGTCCGACCCGATGTCGGAGTGTGGCGGATGCATCCGCTCGACGACGAGCGGCCCCCCGCTCTCACCCAACCCCGACCCATCACCTTGCAATACGGCTGTAGCCGCGCCCCCTGCGGCATCGAAGAGGAAGACCGACCAATATGGACCACCACAACGGCACCTTCATACTGACCCGACCGGAGCTCAACGCAGTCATGGCGTTTGCCTGCGACGACGACACGCGTCCCCACCTCAACTGCGTTCGGTTCGATCCAGAATTCGCCCAAGTGGGAGCCACCGACGGGCACTCGCTACTGTCCTGCTACCTGCCGGGGACCGCGTGCAAGAAAAAAGCGTTCTCAGTACCGCTCGGGGCACTAAGTGACGCGCGAGCGCTATTGCGACGCAAGCGCCAGGTCCTGCGGGTCACGCTGGCGGCGCGCAGCAAGCTGCTGCTGCTCAAAGTGCACGAGAGCGACGCCCACAAGGAGCCGCTCGGGACAATCAACTCAGATTACAACGCGAAAGCCGACTGCTCTCCGCCGCTCAGTCACGTCCTGGAGCAGTGCCCGAAGCAGGCCACCGCCCACGGCTACGGGGTTGACGGCAGACTGCTGGGCCGGCTGGCACTGGTGGGGAAGATGGGCTGCGCGGAACTGCACCACCTTGGCGCTAGTGGCGAGAGCTTCGACCCGATCTTCTACAAGGGTCAGGCGGGGAGCGTCGAGCTCACTGTCGTGTTCATGCCCATGCGCATCGAATGACGTTCACTAGGTTGCCCCCGGGGCAATCACAAGGTACCCTCCGAGTAACCATGACTGACCCACCCAAACCGGCCTCCGCCACCATCATCGTCTGCGCTGCTTGCGGAAACAAGTACGGACCGGATGACGATCACCCGTGCCTGCGCAAGGCGCAGGCAGCGGAAGCGGAGCGGCTAGCTGGCTGGCCCGACGGGGAGCCGGATCCGGTCGAGCACCAGCTCTACAGTGGCGTCGTGCGAAACTTTGAGGACGGCCAACTGGTCGACGCCTGTGGCAGGAAGGCGCACGCAAGAGTCAAGGCGCCGCGGCCGTTACCTGTGGGCACCTGGGGGTGGGGGGACCTGGCCTACTACCGCGACGACGGCGCAGAGCACGATGGCACCGCCGGACAGCACCTCTGTCTCTGCGCGCGCTGCAACGGCTGGCTCAAGAAACAGTGGGGCCTCGCTCTATGGTTTCTGGGATACGCAGAGGGGAACGAACGAACGTCGCGCACCTTGCTCGATACGGACGGCGAGGATGCGTGGCGGGCCGACGTGGACGGCTGCGATCTTTGCGGGCTGCCGCCGCGCGGGCGCCCGGGGACGCGCCGCGGGCCCAGTGAGTGGTTCGCAATTCTGTATCTGGGCGAAGTGGACCCGCCCACCAACAACGCGCGCATCGACGAGGTGCGCTCCGAGAGCGACGCACGGCAGTCCCACGATGAAGAGGAGGGGGACAATGTGGAGCACTGACAACTGGTGGAGCGGCGCAACTGCTCTGACTCGCGAGGGAGCCGACGCCGTCGCCAGGCAGCTTATCGAAGACGCCACGGAGGAGTCCATTTTTTGGAACTACAAATGCAACGGGGTAGATCCCCTTCCTCTCGGGGAATCGATCTGGTGTCTGGACACCTATTACCGCCGGGGCAACGGCAACCCTGTGCATCAGGTGCGCGAAGCCCTGCGCGTCCAAGCGCCCCCCGGCCGCAATTTTGCCGCCAGAATGCGATGGCTGTTACTGACGGCGCAACCATTGGCGCCCTTGGCCGAGCACATTGACGATGACTACGTGCTCACCGTGGTCATGAACCTATGCTCCGCGGCGCTATATTCCCAGGGCACAGTAAGCCGCATGTGGACACCCCTGGAGGCACAATCCCACGCCCACCTGGCTCGCTGGGCGCAGTATCAATTCCCCATCGTCCGAGTCGGCGCCAAGCAGGCCGCAGCGCTAGCGCTGTCAGAGCTCAGCCAAGATCAGCTAGCAACGGTTCGCCCCCCGTGGCCAGTATTTGTTGTGCACTTCGGCGACGCGTTTCGGAACGCAGATTCGACGGTACTGTTGGCGATGCTTTCTCGGCTACAAAGTCGCTTTTCGTCACAGGGGCCGTCAGGCCGGAAGCTCAACGGGTTACTACAGGGGCAGCTGGACGTGGAAACCCCAGAGTCACTGTGGGTCTACGAAGGAACCGCTAGCGAGTGGTACGACCACCCCATGGAGCCAAACGAAAACCAGCTGAGAGAGGCAAAGCAGCCAGCGCAGCTGTCGGCGGAAGTAAGGTTGCGGCACATCTCAGTGAGGGCGCTACTCAACGTATGCGTCGCCCTCGACGCGAAGGCTGCCACACTGGATCGGATCAAACGTAAGCCACCCCGCCGCCGCAAAAAGCGCCGCCGCAAACCTGCGCCAGCCAAGGTTGACGCGCTGCACCTAGCCTCACAATACACGTTCGGGATGCCCGTGAGCGTGAACGTCGTACAGCATGTGCAAAGCTACTTGAAGGGGGACACGGGTCGCGCGTGCAAGGTGCGTTGGATTGTGCGCGGATACTGGCGAGACCAGGCTTACGGTCCACGACACAGTCTACGCAGACGGCAATGGATCGCCCCGCACCCCGCAGGCCGCAAAGGCGCATCTCGCCTCGTGCGCGAGCACGCTTTGGTACAGCAATCATCTAACGAACCGCAAACCGTAAAATGGCCCCTGTGAACAAACAACAGCTGTACTACCTACTGGACTGTCGCGCACCCGTGGGCAACAGCGCCTTGTGGTGGCGTCCCGACAGCAAGGGCTACACGTGCAATCTCGAGGAGGCTGGCCTGTACACCGAAGAGCAGGCCGGCGGCAACCGCGAAACAGACATCCCCATTCCCAGGGAGATCGCCGCTGCAGCCACCGCCCAACATGTCCGCTTCGATACCATGCAACAGTGGGCCAAACAGCACCTACCGTCAGACTCAGGCAAGAGCTGGCAGCGCGAGCCAGGGCCAGAGGCGTTCGACGAGCTCGCCTTGCAACGCTTGCGCGCCACAGTTGCAAAGCTGGAGTTACAAGCCAAAGGTATCGTGCCGTTTAAGCTGCGCTACGGAGCGAGGGAACAGGGCTGGGCGCACGACATCGGCAATGGTCACGCCATCATCGGAAATATCCCCTTCACCCACGAGCGGAACTACCTCGACGTCGTCGAGTACGTCATGGTGCTACATGGCGGCATCCCGTCGGCGGGCAAGCGAGTGGCGCGCGCCTACGCCCATAAGACTGAGATTAGCTACCCTTGTCGGCAGGACGCCGCGGTCTGGTACGCGCAGCTAAGAGACGCTTGTCAGGAAGAGGGCTGGGCCATTGAGGGGGCATACGACGGACTATGCTACGTCTGCCACCACGCCCATCCGCCGCTACTGCAAGTTTTGGCACAAGCCGGCATCGACGTCCGACAGCTCACTCAGTATCGGAGGAGCGAGTGACGGCAGTCATCAACGGGAGGGAGGTGCCCGCATGCATCGGCTGCGGCTACTGCTGCAGCAAGACGCCATGCCCCTTCGGCGCCACACGCTACGGGGCAGGCGCTCCTTGCGGCGGCCTTGTTGAACGCGATGGCCGGCACTGGTGCCGCGCCGTGCTCGAGGCAAAGGGAGAGAAACGCCAATGGCTGAAACGAAACCTGTACATCGGAGAGGGCTGCTGCAGCCCCCTGAACAGCCGGAGGGGAGCCTTGCTTGCCGCACGGCTCTGCTCGTCGAGTTCTGCCGAGCTCTAATCCAGATCCACCCGAGCCCCGACGTGCTGTCTCTGGCCATGCGCCAAGCGCAGGCGCGGGCCGGCGCCAGTGACGAGCAGATGGGCCAGCTTGCGCAGGCCGTGCTCCAGGAGCAAGGCCGTAGCGCTTGGCCGAAGGGGTTTTTCTGATGGCTTACGCGCATCCCAGCCGCGAATGGCTCTGCAGTTGGTGCCCCGCGCGAGCACCCGACCAAGACAGTCATCTGCCCGCTGGATGGACCTTCACCACGTGTCGTCCCTTCCCGGAACGTCCACAGGGCGATCTCTGCCCAGCCTGCAGCGACGAGTACCGAGCAGCGGTCTCGCAGTCGACAAGCAAAAGTAGCGATCAGGAGGACCCGATATGGCGAACGCCAAGATCCCACACCGCAAAGTACCCGAATCCCAGCTGACCTACTCCGAGAAGTGCAGCATCGTGTTCGTGAACAACAGGCCATTCATCCAGAGGTTGAGGCGTTCCTACAAATGGGAAGTGGAGCTGGAGTGCGGGCACAAGCGCACGATGACGCTGGCGGCCACGCACAACTCAACACCGACCGAGGCGCGCTGCCGGCAATGTCATGATGAGGCGGCCACGGGAAGCGGGGCGCCCAAATGACCGCTCCGTCCCTCGCTCCAATCCTCCGCCACCTCCGCGCCTGCGACGGTCCTGGTGAGGCCATCGAATGGGCCGGGCGCCGGAAGGTGTCCCGAGCAGCCTACCTCGCTTGCGATCGCGGTG
>JAFCZZ010000112.1 GCA_019314085.1 Deltaproteobacteria bacterium
AAAGGGGGAGGACATACACAAGCAGCCGCTCCCCGCTGATTCCCTGTACAGGTTTTTTCATACGATAACCATCAGTGTCGTGTCAGTCACGACCCATACGCTATCCCAGTATTCCCAGAAAGACGCCTCCCGCAATCGCCGCGCCTATGGCCCCGGCAACATTCGGTCCCATGGCGTGCATCAGGAGAAAGTTCTGCTTGTTCTCCTTCTGACCCATCACCTGAACGACCCGCGCGGACATGGGAACGGCGGAGACGCCGGCGGCCCCTATCATCGGATTGATCTTCTCCTTCAAACACAGGTTCATGATCTTCGCAAGGATCACGCCCGCCGCCGCCGCACTGGCAAAGGAGACCACACCCAGGACGAGGATGAGGAGTGTCCGGGGTTGCAGAAAGTTCTGCGCCGGCATCGACGCCCCGATGGCAAGGGTCAGAAAGATGGTGATAATATCAACAAAGGTCGTCTGGGCGGTCTTGTTGAGCCGATCCGTCACGCCGGACTCCTTGAAAAGATTCCCCACCATGAAACACCCCATCAGGGGGGCTGAGGAGGGTACGATCAGAATGACAATAATGGTCGTAATCAGCGGAAAGAGTATCTTCTCCAGCTTCGACACCTTCCTGAGAGCCGGCTTCATATAGATGCCCCGTTCCTTCTTCGTGGTCAGAAGCCGTATCACCGGGGGGAGGATAATGGGAACCAGCGCCATATACGAGTAGCAAGCGACTGCGGTGGCCCCTATGATATGCGGGGCGAGGAGCGAGGTGACATAGATGGTGGTGGCCCCTTCGGCCCCTCCTATTATCCCGATGGATGCCGCCTCCGTCATGCTGAATCCGAAGATGAGTGACAGGAAGAATGCCAGGTAAACGCCGAATTGTGCGGCGGCCCCCAACAGCAGGGTCTTTGGATTGGCAAGCATGGGACCGAAATCGGTCAGGGCCCCGAGGCACAGAAACATCAGGGGCGGAAGAATCTGCCACATGACCCCGAACTTGAAGATCCGCGAGAGCAGACCCACGGGGCGTGTGGGCAGCTCCGCCTGATTGGTCTGTTCCATCGTCAGAATAGAGCCCAGGGTCTGCCCCTTTTCGACATGCTGGCCCTGGGATATGTTCAGACTGTCGATCCGTCCGAAGACGGGGGCCGTTACCTCACCCGAATCGAGTTTGTATATGATGCCGCCCTTCTTGAAGGAGTCTCCCTCATGCATCGACACCTCCATCACCGTGCCGGCCTGGGGGGCCTTCAGCATCATTTCGTAGTCCATCATACCCCCGAGGGGCAGGTTGACCAGTATCATCCCGAACCCTATGGGGACCAGCAAAAGGGGTTCCATCTTCTTGGCAATCGCCAGGTATATGAAACCCAGACCTATAAGAATCATAAGGGCGTTCCCCCAGTAAAACAGAGGGAATCCTGTCTCAAGTAATCCAAAAAGCACGTCTATTCCTCCTCTACACAACCTTCAGCCAGTCTACTTCTTGACACCGGTAATCTTTTCAGTAATCACCCTCGTCAACTCTACCGATATACCCAGCAGTACCAGTATACCAAACACCAGGCCGAATCCGCCGATGGCCGTCTTTATCGCCAGGCCCCAGTCAACCATGTCAATACACGCTCCTCTCATCCGGACAAGCCGGAACCAGACCGTTTGAACAGATCACAAACGTAGAAGGGATAAGAACATTACGGCACAACCCCCTATCCCTTCTCTTTTCAGCTATTCCAGAACCATCAATATCTGATCGGCCTCCACGGAATCCTTTTCCTTTACCTTGATCTCCTTGACCGTCCCATCGGACGGGGCAAAGATGGGGTTCTCCATCTTCATTGCCTCAAGGATTATCACCTCGTCATTCTCCTTGACCGCATCACCGACCTTCACCAGAATCTCAATAATGTTCCCCGGCATGGGAGCTGATATCTCTACGCTCATCTTCGTTCCTCCTGATAATTTTGATTATATACTGCAACAGGGGCACCCCTGACAATATACCCATATATTTCAGCAACCAACCGATGCTGAAGATCACCCGCAACAGTCGGTCGCATCGCGCTTCTATTCCTCTTTCACCGGCCTGTCAAGTCCCTTAACAACCTGGGATTGTATGAGCCTCGGGAGCATCATGTGGTGGCGGGGGCATATCGACCTCGGGTTCTGATAGACGCCGTTGGAAAAGGCCACCAGGTACCGGCGCATGTCTTCGAAACGCACAACCTCATCCACCATCCCGGTCTTTGCGCAGTAGATCGGCCGGGACGTATCCTGATAATGCTGAACCATCTCATTCATTTTTTCAATCACCGGCTCGAGCGAATGTCCCGCATCCTTCTCCTTGACAAGCCTCCTCGAGTAACTCGCGGCGGCGGCCGTCTCGCCGTGCATCACGTTGATCTCGGTGCTCGGGGTGCCAATGGTAAAGGCAGTGTTGTTATTGGCGGTGGGGCCTCCCATGACGTAATGAGCCGCCGCCGTCCCCTTCCTGAGGACGACCAGCATCATCGGCACACCGGTCTGCTCTACCGAGTAGATCAGCGACTGCCCCAGGCCGAGAAGTTCTGCCTTTTCCGCGGTGTCACCCACATCGATCCCTGAGGTATCCTGGAACCAGATAATAGGAACCCTGTCACGACCGCACTGCGTCACAAATTCATTCATCTTGATCAGGCCCTGGCGGTAGAGCTTCCCCCCCACGCCAATATACTCATTCGTATACTCGGGGTAGTTCGGCAGCAGGCCCTGGCGGTTGCCGATGACAGCCATCAGGAACCCGTCTATCATGACGAGGCCCGTGTAGACCTCCGGACCGTATCCGGGTCTGAATTCGAGATGCTGACTGTTATCAACCAGACGGGCAAGGACGTTGTCGAAATCATACCCCGCCTTCGGATTCATACTCACCAGGTACGGCAGCTCCGATGGGGCATATTTGGGCTCCGCCGGGACGGCGAGGCGGAAAAAGCGGGGGTCATACGCGGGGAGACCCGTCATGTATTCCTTCAGGGCATCCAGAACCTGTGTCTCCTCATCAAAGACCGCCCTGAAGAACCCGGTCTCATCGTAGTGAATCTTCACACTCCCCGGCGGGACGGACTTGAAGTGGCGGGTGGCACCGATCAACTCCTCCGCACTCTCCTCATCGAAATATCCCTTGGGACTCATCCCGCCCACGATACCGCCGCCGCCCACCGCTATGTTGCAGTTCTTATGCGCCAGCAGTATGGTGGGACTGATCCCCTGGTACCCTCCACCGGCGGGGTTGGTCCCGTAGATGCCCGCCAGGACGGGGATGCCAAGCTTCTCCAGTTCAGCGTGGCGGTAGAAGCAGGTCCCCTGACCGCGACGGTTGGCATACATCTTCTCCTGCTCCGGCAGTTTGACGCCGGAACAGTTCACCAGCCAGACGAGGGGCAGGTTCATGATCTTTGCGATATCGGTGACCCGGAGATTGTTCTCGGGCTGCCCGGCTATCCAGGCGCCGGCGATCCACTTATTGTTGAAGCCGATCAGCATGCACCACCGGCCGTTGATCCGGGCAAGACCGTCCACAACCCCCGTGCTTCCAGATTCCTCATGATCAGGGTCAAAGATAGTGTGGAGGGGACAGAACGTCCCTGGGTCAGCCAGATACTCGATCCGTTCCCACACAGTCATACTGCCGCGCTGATGGACCTTCTCGACGGGAATTCCGACCCCCTTGATTCTCTCAACCTCCGCGTCGATCCCTGCCATGACCTCCTGCGCCAGGGTTACGTTTTTCTCCATCCTCTTGATCTGTGATTCCTTCAGAGGCCTTCCAAAATCATCCATCTTTAGATATGGTATCATGATGTAATTTCCCTTCTGTAATTTGTATAATAGAACCTAATGTGCCGAGAGACACTCAGGTATCGTCCAGGAAAAAGAGCAGTTTGTCCGCAGCGGTTGTCGGCGCGGTCGTCCCCTCTTCCACCTCTCTTTCAATCTTCGGTATCATCGCCTTGACGTAGGGATTCTTGTAAAACCACTCGGCAAGCCCCTCTTTCACCAGGAACCACATCCAGTCAAGAGCCTGTTTCTCCCGTTTAATCTCCAGTTCTCCGGTCGACGTCAGCTTTTCCCTGTGTTCCAGGACGGTATCCCATATCTCCTGTACGCCGGTCAACTCCAGAGAACTGCAGGTAAGAACGGGGGGAGACCAGTTGGGGGACAACGGGGCTGAAAAATGGAGGGCCGTCTCGAACTGTCTGCGTGCAAAGGCCGCCCTCTGCATATTGTCGCCATCCGCCTTGTTGATGGCGATCGCATCGATCAGCTCCAGGATCCCCTTCTTTATTCCCTGAAGCTCGTCTCCCGCTCCGGATATCATCAGCATCAGGAAAAAATCAACCATGGAGGCTACCGCAACCTCGGATTGACCGGAGCCCAGGGTTTCAACGATCACCACATCAAAGCCGGCGGCCTCACAGACAAGCACCGTTTCCCTGGTCTTACTCGCAACGCCCCCGAGGGTACCCCCTGAGGGGGAGGGCCGGATAAAGGCATTCTCATGGGCGGAGAGTTTTTCCATGCGGGTCTTATCCGCCAGGACGCTCCCCCCGCTCCTCACACTGCTCGGATCAACGGCGAGAACGGCCACACTGTACCCTTTTTTCACCAGGACCATACCAAGGGCCTCGATGAAGGTGCTCTTCCCCGCACCCGGCACTCCTGTTACCCCGAGGCGTATTGCCTTCCCCGTGTGAGGGAGCAGTTGATCGATGACAAGCCGCGCCGTCTTCTTATGATCCGGGAGTGAAGATTCGATCAGGGTAATGGTCTTGGAGATCATACGCCTGTCGTGTCTGAGCACTCCGTCTATATATGGCTGGGTCTCAGCTGCTGTCATGCACCCTGCTCCAGGATGTTGAGGACCCTGTTCGCGGATTCCAGGATGGGTGTCCCCGGACCGAATATCGCCGCCACACCGGCATCATAGAGAAAATCATAATCGCTATGGGGGATCACACCGCCGACGATGACCTTGATATCTCCTCCCCCCTCTTTTTCGAGATTCTCCAGGAGCTGGGGGACAAGGGCCTTGTGACCGGCGGCCAGGCTCGAGACGCCGACGGCGTGGACATCGTTCTCCACCGCCATCTTGGCCGCCTCCCGGGGAGTCTGGAACATGGGACCGATATCCACATCAAATCCAAGATCGGCATACGCCGTGGCGATCACCTTGCTCCCGCGGTCGTGGCCATCCTGTCCCATCTTGACAACCAGCATCCGCGGTCGTCTCCCTTTCCGTTCCATGAAGTCACCCGCCCGCTTCTTGGCTGAGGCAAATATTTCGCTGTCCGCGTACTCTGAGGCATAGGCCCCGGATATGCACTGAGTGGTCGCGATATACCGTCCGAAGACCTGCTCCATCGCCCACGAGATCTCTCCGACCGTCGCGCGAGCTCGTGCGGCGGATATTGCCAGTTTCAGCAGGTTCCCCTCCCCCGATTCGGCGCAGTTTGTCAGGGCCTCCAGGGCCTTCTGTACGGCGGCAGGGTCCCGGCGCTTCTTAAGATCCTGCAGCCGGGCGATCTGCTCATCCCGGACGGCCTCGGACACCTCACGGATATTGTCGAGAGGTTCCTCCTCTATCTGATACTTGTTGACACCCACGATCACGTCCAGACCCTGGTCTATTCGGGCCTGCTTCCGGGCCGCCGATTCCTCTATGCGCATCTTCGGCATCCCGGTCTCGATGGCCCTGGCCATACCGCCCAGCTCCTC
>JAFCZZ010000113.1 GCA_019314085.1 Deltaproteobacteria bacterium
TGATCGATATTCTCAGGTAATTGATCTCTCTGTTGTGCTTGTCTATCATATGCGATATCCTTAGCGATATCCGTCTGCCGGGAAGGGAAGATCCCGTGCCATCCCTCCAACCTGCATGATCACCGAACGTGAAATGTGAAGGCCTTTTCTAACACAATCGAGTGTGCATAACAAGATATCTGCGCGCCTGTCTGGAGGTCTTGCCGCGCGTCCCGATTGCGTTGTTCCCTCATCAACCTGTAGCGCCGATTTGAGGGGGACAGAGACAAAAACACCTTTCGCTGTCTACCATATTTTTGTACGGCAGCGCGATTTCTTTTGATCCTGTTATATGGTAGAAGATTTTTGCGGATGCACTGTTCGGCCTGATGCACACTCAATGGTGGACGGATGGTGCGGGGGATATGGAATATAATGGTTCGAACAATAACGATACTGTCTATCGGTATAATCTCGATATCCTTTGCGGCCATATTCGTCAGGTTCTGCGACGATGTGCCGGCGATTATGATAGCCACATGTCGGCTGGGTGTTGCGTCTCTTGTTCTGCTTGCGTTCTCCGGGATACGAGGGGTCTCCCTCAGGATACCCAGAAAAGATCTGTTCCTTTCGATTGCGGGGGGCGTGTTTCTGGGTCTGCATTTTATATTCTGGATAACGTCGCTGAAGTATACATCGGTTGCGAGCAGCGTGGTCCTTGTCACCACCAATCCCATCTTTGTCGGCATCTTCTCCTATTTCCTTTTGAAAGAGAGGCAGCACGGAGAGATTATTGCCGGGACGATTCTGTGCCTCATCGGCAGTGTCGTGATCGCGGCGGGAGACAGCGGGATTCATTCCCTGATCCTGCTTGATGAAAAGGCGCTGGTGGGTGATGTCCTTGCGCTCGTGGGGGCGGTGATGGCGAGCGCCTATCTGCTCACGGGGAGCAAGGTGAGGGAGCGTCTCGACATACTAACCTATATAACAATCGTTTATACGACGGGCGCCATTTTCCTGGTAGGGGCGTCTCTTCTCACGGGCACCCCTTTCACCGGGTACCGATCTTCTTCCTATATGTACATGGTTCTGCTGGCTGTCATACCGCAACTCGTGGGACACACAGCCATCAACTGGGCGCTGAAACACCTGAGGGCCGGTATGATCGCGATATCAATCCTCGGAGAGGCGATCGGGGCTACGATCCTCGCCTATCTCTTCTTCACCGAGACGGTCAGTACCTTCCAGCTTGTCGGCATGGTACTCATCTTTACCGCCATCATCATAGCGTCGAGGAAGGGTAGAAAGACGCCGGGATGATGGGGATCTTCACCTTCCTGTCTTCCGCCATATGGTTTTTCAAGTCTCCCTCAAATAGTTCCTTTTCTTTCTGACTGCCCCAGAATCACCTGCCAGATTACATCGCGAAGGTAAAGGACAAGGTGGTCGATCTGGGGTCCAGCTGTGAAGGCGCGGGAATCGGACTGGTGGTTCCCACCTACGTCACGATCGATTCCGTTGCCCAGATGAACGACGTCGCCGACAAATTCGATGGCAAGATCATCGGTAACGACCCCGGCGCGGGTCTTATGAGCAAGACCGAGAAGGTCATCAAGGATTACGGGCTGACAAAGTTTGAGCTGATGGAGGGCAGCGGGGCAATCATGACCGCGGTCCTGAAGAACAAGATAAAGAAGAAGGAATGGGTCGTTGTGACCGGATGGACCCCTCACTGGAAATTCGCCCGATGGGATCTGAAATATCTCAAGGAGCCCAAGGGAATTTACGGCGGGGCCGAAGAGATCAGGACCATCGTTCGCAAGGGCCTCGACAAGGATATGCCGGAGGTATACCGGTTCCTTGATGCGTTCCACTGGAATCTGGCGGAAATCGGCCAAGTGATGGGCTGGAACGCCGACCCCTATGAGTCAGCCAAGCGCTGGATCAAGGAAAACCCGGACCGTGTTAATGAGTGGCTGAAATAATACACACGTGAAAATTGTGTAAGGCGATACACGGAAAGTGACGGCCGCCCCATGCAGGGCGGCCGTTATTTTCATCTTATCCGTTTGTGTCGGATCTGTCGTCCGGGGTTTTTTTACCCGCCACCTGGCAGGACTGGTTCATTCACGTGGGGATTCCCATCTTCGGGAGGACGTAGGCCTGAAGGACAAGCCAGACGGCAACAATCCCCAACAGGATCAATATATCGTACATACTATACCTCTCATCAACTTTTTTTCGAGGACAGGATCTCCCCCCGTGTACTGACAACGATTTCCTCCAGGGATATTCTCCTGCCCGCCGCTTCCATTCCCCTCTTTACTATCGAGGGAAGGCCGGAGCAGCAGGGAACCTCCATAACGACCGTGGTGACGCTCCTGATCCCCGCGGTTGTGAAGATGTCGGTAAACCTTCGAATATAGTCCTGGACATCGTCGAACTTCGGGCATCCCATCAGGACGATCTTTCCCTTCAGTAGATCTTGGTGAAGGGTGGGAAGGGCGACCGCCGTGCAGTCCGCAATCACGAGCAGGTCGGCACCCTTGAGAAACGGAGCGGTTGCAGGTACCAGCCGTATCTGAATGGGCCAGTGAGTCAGGGTGGCTCTGCCGTTCTCTCCGATAGTATCTGTCCGGGGTGCCTCCCGGCTGGGCGCGAACGGCTCAAAGGCCTGAATCGTACTCGACGGGCATCCCCTGGGGAGTGAAGCCGCCATTTTCCCCCGGCCATCTTCCCTGCCGCTAAGATATTGATCCACTGCCTCTTTGTCAAATTCGTCCGCCTCCCGCTCGACTACCTTCAGTGCGCCGGTGGGGCATTTCCCCACGCAGGCGCCGAGGCCGTCGCAGTAGCTGTCCGCAACGCAACGGCCCGGGCCTTTCCTTCGATGATCTGCAGGGCGCCCTCGGCGCACCCGGGTATACATTGCCCGCGCCCGTCACACAGATCTTCGTCAATCTCGATTATCTTTCGCACTGCCTTCATTGGGTCACCATCCCGAATTACTTACTGCCCTCGTGTCAGTTCTTCATCTTGGTGGAGGAGAATTGAGGATCTCTGTGGGCGAGCTTGACCTTCTTAGTTTGAGCGGTTATACTCATATCACATATTATAAAATGGGGTGGTTTTTATTTATGGCACACCAAAAGAGAATCATCGTAGTCGGCGGTTCCGCCTCAGGTCCCAAGGCCGCCGCAAAGGCGCGTAGAATGGACTATCATGCCGATATCGTTATCCTGCAGAAGGACGACGACCTGTCGATGGCCTCCTGCGGATATCCGTACTATGTCGGTGGCTATTTTGATGACCGCAATATGCTCCTGTGCACGCCGACAGGGGTGACACGGGACCCTCTCTTTTATCTCAACGCGAAGGGGATAGAGGCGAGGACGAACACCGAGGTGACGGCAATCGACAGGGAAAACAAGACTGTTTCCTGCACGAATCTGCTGACGGGGGAGACGGAGTCGCTTGCGTATGACAAGCTAATCATTGCCACGGGCTCCGTTCCCAGGATGCCCCCCGTTCCGGGGACCGACCTTGAGGGTGTGACCACGCTTCAGTCGATGAAGGATGCCGATTTTCTGCGCAGGGTGCGTGACGAAGGTAAGATCAAAAAGGCCGTTGTCATCGGGGGCGGACTGATAGGGATCGAGACCTGCGAGGCCCTTCAGCTGGCAGGAATCGATATTACGGTGGTTGAGCTGCTGCCCCAGCTTCTGACCTTCCTTGACTGGGAGCTCGCCAAGCTGGTCGAAAACCATGTAAAGAGCAAATCGGCGAATGTCATCACCGATAACGGTATCGTTGAGTTTCTGGGCAAGGACGGAAAACTGGCCGGCGTCAAGCTTCGCAACGGGGCCGAGCTGGCCTGTGATCTGGCCGTGGTCGCCATCGGCGTGATTCCCAATGTGCTTCTCGCGAAGGAGGCGGGGCTAAAGATAGGCGAAACGGGTGGTATCGATGTCGATGAATACATGCAGACCTCGGACAAGGATATCTACGCTGTGGGTGACTGTGTCGAGTCGTTCAACCGGTTAACAAAGAAAAAGGTCCTGGCTCCCTATGGGGACCTCGCTAATCTGCAGGGACGTGTCGCGGGTGAGAATGCGGCGGCGGGGAACAGCGTTGTTTTCCCGGGGACTATCCAAACGGGGATATGCAAGGTCTTTGATTTCACCGCGGGCTCCACCGGTCTCTCCGAGACAGTGGCTGAAAGGCTGGGCTACAAGGATATCATGACCGTACTCAACGCCAGCCCTGATAAGCCCGGGTTCATGGATGGGATGCTTCTGGTCACCAAGATGGTTGCCGACCGGAAGACAGGAAAGATCCTTGGGGCACAGTGCGTCGGTCCGGGAAATGTGAGCAAGCAGATCGCCCAGTGGGCAATAGCCATCCAGGGTGGCCTTTGCGTCGAGGACATCGTCAATGCCGACCTGCCCTACGCCCCTCCCTTTTCACTCGCGATCGATCACTTCATCGCGACGGCCCACATCATGCAGAACAAGATGAAGGGGAGAATGAAAGGGATATCGATAGTGGAGGTCAAAAAGAAGCTCGAAAATCATGAGGCCCCTTTTTTGCTGGATTTAAGGGGGCCGGATGAGTATGAAGAGATGCGCCTCGGCATCGGAGAGTCCATTATTCCTCTCGGCGCTTTGCGCAAGAGGCTAAACGAGCTGCCCGAGGACAAGAATCGGGAGATCATCTGCTTCTGCAAGATATCCCTCAGAGGGTATGAAGGGGCCATCGTTCTTGAGGCCAACGGCTGGAAGGATGTAAAGGTAATGGAGGGCGGCATCATGGCGTGGCCGTACGCGCGTGATAAATAAAAACGATCCGGCGGTTCAGCCGGTTGACAGCGAAAGATGTAAAAGATGAGATATCGGGAGAGAAACCTTCTCTGTTTTCTGTGCGTTCTTGTTTTGATTGTGTCGTGCAGCACGGTCCCCATAACGGGCCGGACTCAGTTCATCCTTGTCCCGCCATCAAGCATGCTATCCATGAGCCTTCAGCAGTATGATGACTTTTTGAAGTCTCACAAGGTCAGCGCAGATAAGGCCTCGACGGCTATGGTCAAGAGGGCGGGGAGCCGTATCCAGAAGGCCGTGGAACGGTATTTTATCGAGCATGGAATGCGCGGTGAACTGGAGAACTATGACTGGGAGTTCAATCTCATAGAAAGCAAGGAGGTAAATGCCTGGTGCATGCCCGGCGGAAAGGTGGCCGTTTATACGGGAATCCTTCCGGTCACGAAGGATGAGAACGGCCTTGCCGTCGTCATGGGGCACGAGATAGCCCATGCCGTTGCCGGTCACGGCGGGGAACGGATGAGCCACCTCCTCGCGGTGCAGATGGGCGGTCTGGCCCTGGCCGTGGCGATGGCCGAGAGACCCGAATCCTCCCGGAACCTGTGGTTCACCGCCTTCGGTCTGGGGGCCCAGGTGGGATTCATTCTCCCCTACAGTCGCATTCAGGAGTATGAGGCAGACCGCCTGGGACTCATCTTCATGGCCATGGCCGGGTACGAACCCCGTCACGCCGTGACGCTGTGGGAACACATGGCGGCGCAAAAGGATGAGAAAAAGGCACCGCCGGTCTTCCTAAGCACACACCCGACCGATGCGGCACGTATCAAGTCCATCAAGAACGCCCTCCCGGAGGCGATGCGGTACTACCGGAAGCCGTCGTAGAAAAAACCGTAAGCGGATAAGGGGATTCTCCAAATCCTGCCTGCCGCTTCGGTCTTTTGAAGGTCCTTG
>JAFCZZ010000114.1 GCA_019314085.1 Deltaproteobacteria bacterium
TTGGCTGTGGCTTCCGGCGGACGAATTACCAGAAAATGGTCGATGATCGCATGGGCCATCTCGTAGGCCAGGATCCCCTCGGTCAGGTCATCAACATTGACGTATATCGTGTTGTTCTCATATGTATACCGGGATCTGTACGGAGATTCGGTTTTATAGAGCCTGCCGTATGCCGCGTGAAGCTGTTTTTTGTCGTGATAGATATTTATGGTGACCTTTTTCAGCTTCTTGCGCATATCCAGTATCTCCATCACCCGTTCATAGAGGGCATCCACCTTCTTTTTCAACCTGTCCGGCAGGGCATCGGATTCCTGAGAGGAGAAGAGGCGTGTGATACCCCATACACCCGGGGAATAATCGATGCTTTTGTCAAACCGTTCCAGATCTTCCGGCGCCCGGTAGCGGATGATGGCGTGTCCGGTTTCGATGTTCCGCCAGACGATACCGTCCGATGCCTCCGCGCTTGCCGCCTCGCACGGATGGGCGGCGGTGAGGATCGCCCACAGTATGACAGAAAGGAATAGTACGGCTATGAGATTTCTGGTTCTCATAAAGACAGTATGCCCGCCTTAAAGCTTGAAGTTGTCTTTGATGTTTGTGTGGAGGGCGTTCAGGTCGTCGATCAGTTCGCGCGGCGCATTTTCCTCGGAGGCCGATTTGATGAGGCGCTCAACCCCGGTCCGGATCTTCAGGACCTTTTTGTTCAGTTTGGCCGCCATCTCCGTCAGGCCGTTGGCCAGGGCGGTTACCTGGTCCTTTTCCCGGAGCGTTATTTTTCTGGTAAGATCCCCCTTCCCGATATCTTTAACCTCTTGTTCCAGGCGGAACAGCGGACCCGCGATCTTGTGAGAGATGAAGAGAATGACCGCTGCCGTGGCCAGGGTTATCAGGATGAGCGTTATAACCCAGGTGATGATGACATCGGGAAGAATGGCCAGACCGGTATTTTCTATGGTCAGCCGTGAATGGTGAAAAGAGGATGTCAGGGTGTCCCTGGTCATGATAAGGAGCAGGGCCGAGGAGATGACCGCCCCGATCAAGACGATAAGGCAAAACTTCAGGATAAATTTGACCTGAAAGTCTTTCTTGACAAAATAGCTTCTCCTTTTGTACGTGGGCGCTTGCTTGGACATGTCTCCTCCCCTTTTTACTCCTGTCGTGTCAATCGAGAACGGTCGTTCCGCCCGCTCCCTTTATCATTTCGAGCGTAGCGAGAAATCTTTTCCCCAGCATTGAACAATCGTTAAGATTTCTCAGTTGCTAGCGCTCCTTCGAAATGACAGGACAAAAAACAAAGCTTTCTCTGTCGTTTCGACCATTATCTTGTCATTTCGAGCGTAGCGAGAAATCTTCAAGGGACATCTGAAGATTTCCTCCTGGCGAGGGCTATGCCCGCCGCCGGAGCTTCTCGAAATGACGGGATTCAAAGATCTCACTCACGATAAATAAGCTCTTGGTTGGTCTCGATTTTGGCGGCTTTCCTTAGGCCTTCGATCCATTGTTCTAACATCTGCGTCTTCTTCGCTTCCCTGATTCTCTCGGTGATCTCTTCCCGCATGTTCTCAAGGGGGAGTTCTTCCCCCCGCTTTTTCATGTCATTGTAGGTGGCCTCGATCTCTTCCTCGGAAACCAGGGTTCTCTTCGTGAATTCTTCTCCTTTTATCTCAATCAGGTTCCGTATGAGTGTGCTTCCCCAGTAGCGTTCGATGGTCCTGATGAATTTATCCGTTCTGTCCAGCTCCAGGCGTTTCGCTTCCTGGATGAGAAGTTCCTTCCTGATAAGCTCCTCCAGGGACGCCTCCCGCGCCTCTCTTGTCAACTTGTACTCTTCATTGAGATTTAGGATGGAGTTCAGTTGGTTTTGATACTCACTGAGGGTCAGAGAACAGTCATTTATCCTGGCCACTATTTCGTCTTTCTCCGTCTTGTCCTCCGGGGAACACGAAACGAGGGGCAGGGATACAATCAGGAGTATCAGGCACACAATTATTTTCTTCATGGTTGCCGGTTACCTCTCTATAAAATATGGGGCATCATACGTATGGTGGAATAAATGTGTATAATGTTGTTAATACTAGCATAGAGAGGACGAAAAATCTCTATCTTTTTGAGTGTTCTGTTTCAACGGGATCTTCGCGAGATGATGGATACATCACTATCTTGTCCCGGTTCGAATGCTCACTGTCATTTCGGATATGCGTGATAGATTATATGAGGGCTCGCGGCCACGGAGAATCCTTCGACGAGGGCGACAGGATCATCCCTCGAAGCGGCGATATGTGCAGGGCTCTCTCTCGGAGGAGAGATCTCCTCCCCCTTTCCCTCCGTTTTTGATCCCCTGTTGGAAGCAATTGCGGACTCGAACAGATGTCCGTCGACATACCGGGCAAGGATTTCGGCCGTGGCTTCCGGTGGACGGATAATCAGGAAATGGTCGATGATCGAATGGGCCATCTCGTGGGCCAGCATCCCCTCGGTCAGATCATTCACGTTGACGTATATCGTGTTGTTCTCGTATGTATACCAGGCCCTGTACGGGCATTCGGTCTTATAGATCCTGGTGTATGCCGCGTGAAGCTGCTTTTTGTCAGGATAGATATTGATGGTGACCTTTTTCAGCCTCTTTCGCATATCCAGCATCTCCATCGCCCGTTCATACAGGACATCGATTTTCTTTTTCAATTTGTCGGGGAAAGCATGTGAGTCTTCACGGGAGAAAAACCTCGTGATTCCCCACTCGCCCGGGGAATAATCGATGCTGTCATCAAACTTTTTCAGGTTTTCCGGTGCCTGGTAGCGGATGATGGTGTGTCCGGTTTCGATCTTCTGCCAGACGGCGGTGTCCGATGTCGCCGCGTTCGCCACCCCGCACGGATAGAGGGCGGTGAGGACCGCCCATAGTATGACGGAGAGAGACGGTACTGTTATGAGATTCCTGAACCTCATGAGGATAATCTGCCCACCTTCAATCTTGAGGAGATATAAGGATGTAATCGGCAGAATCGGGCAAAAATTTACCTTTTTTCGTGACTGTTTCTTTCTTCTCCGTGAGACAGGGGGGGTCTTAAGATTTCTTTCTGTGGTCGAAACAAGGATTTCTCATCCCGATAGATCGGGATTCGAAATGACACAGTGGTGAGGAGCGCTAGCGAATGACTATAGCCCCCGCCAGGGGGAAAATCTTCATGATACAGGTTTGGTAAGATTTCTCCCTTCGGTCGAAATGACAAGAGGGACGGGCGAAATGACAAAATGGATAGTCGAAATGACAAGAGGGACAGCCGAAATGCCGGGCGGGATGAAACGAAAAGGGGGTGCGATTTCTCGCACCCCCTTTGATTTCTGGAGCCGATGAGCGGATTTGAACCGCTGACCTGCTGATTACGAATCAGCTGCTCTACCGGCTGAGCTACATCGGCCCTCGTGTCATACAATTCGGAAGGTGACTTTTTATCTCAACGTTTTTGTATTGTCAAGAGATTAGCTGGTCTTCAATCCCTGCCCCTCCGCTTTTTGAAGGTAATAAGGTCCATACGGGCGGCATTTCTCTGATTACCTTTCGGCACCTGCATCCTTTATCTTGACTTTCATCCTTGTTTTGGTAGTATCTTCGCGGTTTAAGGTGTGTAAGTGGTTGAGAGCCAGGGTGTGAAATTCCGCAATACGGGGTTATTCTGACAATGTCGCTACAGGAACAGGGATACAGAAGCTGGGTGGAGATCGATCTGGACAGTTTCAGGGATAACTGGGCCGACATAAACCGGCCGGTGGGGGCCGGCGTCAAAGTTCTCCAGGTGGTGAAGGCGGACGCGTACGGCCATGGGGCGATTGAGATATCGCGTGCCGCCGTGAGAAACGGTGTATACGCCCTGGGGGTGGCAAACGCGGACGAGGGGGTGCAGCTCCGGATCGGCGGGATCGAGGCACCCATCATCATACTGAGCCCTTCCACGACCCCGGAGATTGACGAGATCATCAAGTACAACCTGATCCCCTCGGTGTCGGATATCCACTTTGCAAAGACACTGAGCGACAGTCTGGTCGAAAAGGGGGAGCACCTTTCTGTCCATATCGAGATCGACACCGGGATGGGCAGGGGGGGAACCATATACAGCGACGCAATCGCCATGGTAAAGGCTGTTATTGCCCTTCCCCGCATAGAGGTGGAGGGGATATTCTCACACCTGTCCGTGAGCGAGGTGGAGGACGACGAGTATAACGCCCTCCAGTGGAGGCTCTTCGGGGAGGTCCTGAAGGGTTTGGAACAGGAGGGGATAACCATCCCCCTGCGGCATATCTCCAACAGCGGTGGTGTTCTCAACTTCTCCGCCTTCAACCTGGACATGGTGCGTCCCGGGCTCATGACATACGGAGTATACCCCGGACCGGATACGGCGTCGAAGGCACAGCTGACGCCGGTGATGACCTTTAAGACGACCGTTGTGATCCTCAAGGATTTCCCCGCTGGGTACAGCATCGGGTACGGCAGGACACATGTCACCGAACGGCCCACACGGATAGCGACGATACCGGTCGGATACGGGGACGGGTACGGCGCTGTCATGTCGAATCAGGGGGAGGCCCTGATCCGCGGCCGAAGGGCGCCCATCGTGGGACGCATCTCCATGGATATGTGCACGGTGGATGTGACCCATCTCCCGGACTGCGAGATCGGCGACGAGGTCGTCCTGATGGGGAGGCAGGGGGACGAGTACCTCTCGGCCGGGGAGATTGCCGAAAAGGCCGGAACGATCAGCTATGAGATCCTGTGCGCCTTGGGGAAGAGGGCGCCGCGGGTGTTTGTCGACAAGGGAAAGCCGGACGCGGTCGAGCCGAAGCTGCGGAGGATCTTCATACCGGGCGAGGAGAAATCCGTCGCCCGGATCGATACCATGATACGCGGCTGTCTCCAGGCCAGGACCACCGATCCGGAATTTGCCGACGCGATCTATTACGAGATGTTCGAGACACTCTTCGGCAGGGAAAACCGTCAGCTGGAATTGAGGATGGGGTTCAGATATGATATCAGGATAAGCGAATTCTCTGACGGGAACACGCCCCTTGGCGGGGATGCGGGTTATTTCAGGGTGACGACCCATATCGAGTACACAAAGATACTCAGGGACGCCCTCTTCATCATCGGCTGCGCCCGGAATAACAAGCAGCTCTCGGCCCTCTTCGAGGAGGAGAGATGTGAATACCGCTGGCTCCTGAATGGCGGTACAGAGGGTCCCTTCAGGGAGGGTGATTTCAGTGTGGCCCGTGTCAGGGTCAACGGCAACGATGTGCCGGTCGTCAGCGCGCAGAACACACAGAGGGGTTACGAGGTCCTGTGCGAGGGTGATGAGCTTAAGGAATTCCTGAACCGGCAGGTCAAGGTGGAGATCGAGATAGAGACAAAGAAACACCGGGAAAACAGGATGTTCCCCGTCTATCTGGCGTATCCCACACGGGGGATGAACATCTCGTTCCACTATGAAGGGACGGGCCTGAAGAACGTCAGAGAGGTGAGCTTCTTCGCGGGACGGCGCCCCTATCCGGACGTAACAACGAACGAGGGACGATCGATAGACCTGAAGATCGATGACGATGAATGGGTGTTCCCGAACAGCGGTGTAACCTTTGTCTGGGATCTGTAAGTCTTTTAGGCATGATGCTCTTTCCTGCCTGTGCGTTGCACGCAGACAGGCAAAAATGGCAAGTGAATTAAAAACAATCCCGACGGATACCGTCGGGATAAAA
>JAFCZZ010000605.1:0-364 GCA_019314085.1 Deltaproteobacteria bacterium
CCGCTTGGTGTCGTTCACGACGTAGCCCCGGGCCCTCTGCGTGCCCGCCTGAAGCAGCGCCCTGCTCTGGGCTGTGGCCAGCGGGTTGCCTGCACTAGCCCCAGTTTTTGTCCCAGCGGTGATCCTCTCGGCTATCTTCGTTGCCCTGATCTGGGCCACCTTGGCCCCCACCGCTTGCTGGTAGAGCCAATCGCCGAAGGATGTGCCGAGCAGGCCCATGTTGGCATAGAACATGGCTTTGCTGACATCCGGGGCCCTGTCCGTCGCCACGCAGTAGGCCGTGGTGCCGAGCACCGCCACGTGGCCCCAGTCGGAGACCCTGCGGAAAGGCCGGTCCAGGGCGAAAGCAGCATCAATCCCCCTG
>JAFCZZ010000605.1:388-3414 GCA_019314085.1 Deltaproteobacteria bacterium
TCGGGCCACACCATCTCGCCGATCTTGGCCGCTGTAAATGGTCTGGCCATCCCAAACCTCCTTTTGAGGTCGGATGAGCCCACACAAAACGGGGTCGGAGCCCAAACCATGGGCTCATCCGACCCCGTTTTGTCCCCTAAGGCTGCGGGTGTTCCTAAAGCGAAGGCGGTGGGTCTTCGCTTTCGCGGAACCACCCACCGCCTTAGTTCCGACTAGAATGTTAAACGCTTTTTTGCGCTATGTCAAGACTTGTAGCTAGACTCTCGCCACTGCCCCAACTATCGTCAAGTCAGGCAAGGGAATCTCCTGGAGCAGGTTGTGGGTATACCAGGTTATGACATAAATGCGGACATAGTAGGAGCCAGGATAGGGTGGCATGGTGTAGTCCCCCTCCCATTGGTATGTCTCGCCAGGGCTTAGCCAGCCAATTTCTGGCCAGGATACGATGGCATGATCTACGCAGAGCTGGGCCTCGATATTCAAGGCATCCTGACCATCATTCCTTACCCATGCTCTATAGTGGACGGTGGTGCCAGGAGGGAATGTCTGGCCTCCCCAATCCACGCCACCACTAAACATAGCTGGCGCGGCTTCGATGACTGTTACCGAGCCGAATGGGAACAATTCCCACACGCCCGTCTCCACACTCCCAACCACTACGCCTACTGGATAATCCCCGAGCGGGCTTGCGATTCCATCCGGCATAGTCATCCTATGCTGCATCTCCACTTCGGTAGCCGGGGGTATCACCACATCCGTCCACCTCCTGTATTCATAGGGGACAACTGGATAGGGGTTGCCGTTTACCAACGTATAGCCAAAGAAGAAGTCCACCCAGTAAGTGTGCTCTTCAGGCATCGGGTTGGCAACACGAATGGTAACGGTGTGGACCGAGCTGGCTGCAAATGGGGGACTCTGATCCCAGGTCAAACCCACTCGAGCCTCAACGCTGATGATCGTCAGCGTCCCCAAGCTGAAAGGCCCCAGAATGGTGTCGGTAACGGTCTCATGGACT
Source organism: Deltaproteobacteria bacterium (assembly GCA_019314085.1). The sequence goes on from JAFCZZ010000605.1 coordinate 1,404, forward strand.
AGCATGGTTACCGGGTATGTCCCAGCCTCACGTGGCATGTAGGTGCGTCGCCTTATTACCGCCCCTTTCGTTTCTGTCTCGTAGTTGAGGATATCACCGAAGTAGAGGGAAACCCGGTAATTGAATTCCCGTGCGGTTGGATTCTCAATGTAGATTTCCATCCTCTGGATGCTCCCCACGAGGAATGTCTGGTCTCCAGCAACCCATTGCTCGTCAACCTGCCATTTCAAGCCTACAACGACATCTGGCTCAGCGTGGGCAGCCTCCATGTGAGCCGCAAGTTGCGCTGCGGTATAGAAAATTTCACCGCAGATAGGGCAAATGTGGAGGGTTTCAGGATGCTCAGTCCGTATGTGCTCTTTGAGGGCCTCGTAAGTGGGAAACCTGTCGCCGCAGTATGGACAGACGTAAGCGTACCCCTCACCCTCCCCTTTAAGCCACTGGTAAATGCGGTAGCCAGCGTAGCCTAAGCCACCAACTACAGCAGCTAGCAATGTAATCTCCATAACATTTTTGACTGTCCCTAAAGTATCATCTCCTGCCATGACGCTTCCTCAGCATTTTTCGTTGGGTGCTTCCATTGTGCCGCTATCCATGCCAGCTTCTCCCTCTCATCGCCCTTGGGGACGAAGACGACCTCTCATCGCCCTTGGGGACGAAGACGATCTCCCCAGACACCATTATATCATTGAAGGCCCACGCTGGCACGTACTCAGGGTAGGTCCTCCAGAGCAGCGCCGGTGCTGAGGTGAGCGTGGTCTCCAGGATGGTGCCATCCAGCTGGACCCAGGAATGTGGCCCTGCGGGGATCTGGCCTATGACAACAGCTACCCTTTCAGGTTCGATGCCGTAGGCCCGGAGCAGGGCTGTCAAAAGAATGGCGCAGTCATCACAATCACCGCACCGCCAGGCCAGCGTCTCACTGGGGTACTGGAAGAATTCGTCGGTGCTCCTCTTTACCACGTATTTGAGGCCGAAAAAGGGAAGATCCAGCCTGGGAAAGGCGTAAATTACGTGATGGTCAGGGGCCAGCCCTGGGGGTGAAGGCGGGTAGCTTATCTCACGGCACACGTAGTCATAGAGTTTGAATACCGCTTCTTCCTCGGCGAGCCCCGTAACGGTATCAGCCAGTTCCCTCACAGCGGAGTCTATCCTAATCAAATCCTGGGGCTCAAGCAGCTCGCCAAAGCGGACATCAATCTTTATTTGACTGGGATTGCCGGGGTTGCCGGGGTTGTCGGCACAGGCATGAGCTGCCCACACGGCTCTGCGTATTCGATTTGGCAGCTCCCGCCAGAAGTCTTCCCATCCCGCATCGCCATATGCCAGACCCGCCGCTGCCACGATTCGGGGCCGCTGCTCAGCCCCTATGTCAGCCAGACTGCATACGCCTTCATTCCTCAAAGCCTCGGCGACTGACTCCGCCTTGTGATCCTGCTCGGGCATCAAACGAAACACAACGTAGGTGGGGCGAAGCCCATCCTCCCTGTGCCCCTCGCAGGTAGCCCGGATCTCAATGTCGGGGATGCTGTTCAGCTCATCCAGCCACTCATCCTTCAGGTGGATGTCAACTTCTACACCACGCCAAAGCCTGATCGGGTGGCCGGTGCGCCCGCGAACCCAGCCGGTTTCGCCGAAGACCGCCATGGCAGCCAGCGTGGGGGAGTTTATTCGGTAGGTCATGTGGGGATCACCTCATCCCGCATGCCCCGCTCTGTCCAGACACCGCCGCCGAGCCTTAATGGCCGCCTGGCCGACGTGGCCACCAGGGCATTCCGATCAATAAGTATCGATTGCGGGCCAAAGGCCCTCGCAACAGCCTCACCCAGGGCCAAGTCCTCACGACAGCCCTTCGTCGGGTCACAGGCCACATCGTAGCCGCCTACCTGAAAGAAATCTGACCTCCTGATGGCAATCCCCCTGCCGGTGGTCCACGTTGCCGGCTTCAGCCGCCTCCAGGGGATCAGAAGAAGGTTATTAAAGCCGCTATCATAGACGCACTCGCTGCCGT
>JAFCZZ010000115.1 GCA_019314085.1 Deltaproteobacteria bacterium
ACTCGGTACTTCGGTTTTGCCGTTTTTCCTAGACATGATGCACGGAATTACTCAGATGTCGAGGGAATTTGTTGAGCTTACGAAGGGTACATATTACCTTTCCGCGGCCCTGACATTTCTCGGTGGTATACTGGTTTGGCTTGCGGCGAGATTCCTCTTACCATATCTCCCAGCGATCATGTTCGCTATCCTATTGGGTACAGTTGTTCTTACTGTCGCAGCTTTTTACGATGACATTCGACACTTCATAGAGGGAAAACCGTCACTACTTGGGTTGATGCTCGACCTTTGGTTCGGCGAAGGTACAGCCCTTAGACTATCGAACAGAATTCGGGAGCTTGGTCAGGTCATACAGTGGACATTTAAGAGCTGGGACAACTGGGCAGAGGCGATAGGCAAGGTTGATCGGGCATTAGCAAACCTGTTCAACACCATGACGGGATGGGCCTGGGACGAACTGAAGCTGATGGTCTCGGATTTCGCCCGAATATTCGGCGCAGCAGGGGGGGGTGGTCCAGGTTCGCAATGGAATTACCAACCAGCACCCGCGCCACTGCCAGACTGGAGCCGACAAGGAGGTCCAGGGCCATACAGGGGTGGACAACCTGGCCCGTGGACTAGAGAGCCAGTAAAGGTTGAAGTCAACAATCTTATCTATGGAAATGTAGACAAAGATGTTTATACAATAATGATTGACACCTCCGGCAAGAGCATTAAAAAATCCATGGAGGGGAAGAGGTAGTATGCCAGCCTTCGAAGAATTAATATCGCGTACTGCTGGGTCTAGGTCAAAGTGTCTCATCGGTGACATACAGGTCGAGGCGTCTGTTACACAGACACACGACTTAAAGGCTAAGATCACCGATCACCCTGTTGAGAAGGGAATTAATATCACAGACAACTACCGGCCCAAGGGTAGGGAGTTGAAGATAGATGGCATCATTTCAAACACGCCGATCATACCTGTCATTCCACTTGTGACCACCATCGATGCTGTTAAAAACTTAGCCGATGGAAATGCAAAACCAGTTGACGAGATGTGGGAGCGCTTCAAGGAGATGTTCAAGAACTCCGAGATCATACAGATCAAAACCTCCCTAGACACATATGACAACATGGCGATTGAGTCACTGAGCGTTACGCGAGAAAATAGCGTTGGCGATGCGCTCCAGTTTACTATGATGGCCAAAGAAGTAAGAATTGTTATTACGGAGTATGGCGACAAACTCACAGTGGCGAAGAAACCAGGTGGGCAAAAGAAAAAGAAAAAAGGGCAGCAGACTAAACCCCCAGCGTCTAAAGAGCAACTCGGGTCAACACCTTTGCGACATTACCAGGCCGGTGGTGGAGACAACTTTTTCTCTACCGCCATTGAAAAATTCGCTACTTGGATAACCGGGGGCGGGGGATAAAGTGGCAGAAATTTACAATTTAATAATTCCGACAGAGTACAACGGAACCGCGAGGTATTCTGAGGTTATTAATTTAAGCGGTGAGAACTTTGTTCTTCATTTCGATTGGAACAGTCGCGACGATCACTGGTATCTTTCGGTAAACGACAGCGACGATCTTCCTATCAGTGGAATGGTAGGCAGGAAGCTGACGGCACGTTATCCAGTAGGAGCAAGAAGCATTGATGAGCGCAGGCCACCGTTCCTCATATACGTTGACACCTCAACGCTCGCTGATCCTACGCTGAACAGTCTAGGGTTAGACGATGTGCTATTGTATTTGGAAGTACCAGGTGCTTAAATGAGCGTATTAGGCAACGCTGCTATTTATAGAACCGACGTAAGGCAATTCCAAAGAAGGGTCGATATACAGGTACATGATATAATTATCAGAAACCTGGACATGACGTTCAACATCACCAAGACGCTCACCAAAGACCCGAATAAATGTGAGATCAAGATATACAATCTCAATGAGGACCATAGGCACCAGCTGGCTATGCAAAAAAGTGGCGTTATCGCGCAGATCTCAGCTGGGTACGAGCGCCCAGGGTCTAACGAAGAGAACAGAGATCCACTCGGGCCGTTATGGGAGGGAGACAATTACTGGAAATACATGACGGGCTTGACAGATAACATAGAGGAGTTCGGCGTTATCTTTCTTGGAGATCTCTCAGAGGTATTTAGTGGATATTCGCAACCTGATTGGATAACAGTAATATCTACAAACGACGGAGAACAGGCCACGAGATACGACAGATACAACGTGGCGGTTAAGGGCAAGGGGTCACTGTCGCAGTCTCTGAAGAAGATGCTCGGTAATTCATCGCTTAACCCTGGCAACGCCTTGAAGCAAGTTTATGAGATGGCCAAAGAGGGAAAGTACGAAGAGGCATATGACAAGTTTAATGATTCGTTTATTTCCACAGGGTCCTTGACAAAAGAAATAAGAAATGCGTTCAAGAACGTTGGATACGGAATGTCTATCCAGGGGAACACGATACAGGTTTTGAAGCCCGGCGAGACGATTGGAGACTTCTCTGTCAGACTCGCCAGCGATACCGGATTGATCGGAACCCCAATTATAAGCAACGAGACGATCACCGTACAAAACAAGAATGATAAAAAGGGCGAGAAGAAGAAGAAAGTCAAAAAGAAAATGATCAAATGTGTCGCATTGCTCAACCATAGGATCATCCCTGGGCGGGGAATAACAATAATTAGCGATGTGTTTGTCGAGGGGGAATGCAATGCCAGGGTGGAGCGAGTGGATTATGTTGGATCAACATTCGGCGAAGACTGGTATTGTAAAATAGAAGCGAGCGTATTATGATAACACCTTCCAACACGGACAGCATACAGTCTTTGATCGACGATTCATTGTTAAATGTCCATGTCGCCCTACCGGGAAAAATACAGTCATACGATTCTGAGCGCCAGATTGCAGACATCGAGCCACAGATACGACGGGTGCTCTCGAGGGATGACGACACGTTTGCGACCGAGACTCTCCCTGTCTTCCCGAACGTACCAGTGATATTCCCGAGGAGCAAGGACTATTTCGTGTCTTTCCCCCTAGCGGAGGGAGACTTCGGGCTGATCGTCTTCAACGAATACTCGATAGACAGCTGGCGCAACAAAGGCAGATGTACGGACCCGAATATTGCGGTGGCTCGACACACTTGCAACGGTGCTGTGTTTATCCCTGGGTGGTTCCCGAATAAGGATGCGCTGACTGGCAACAGCTCCAGCGCGATGATGATGGGGCACAACACTGGTGCGAAGATCGAGATCACTGAAAACAAGATCACAGTCAACACGCACTTAACGGTGGACAGCTGATGTTAAAAGAGGTTGCAGTTACTGGCATGACCGTTGTAGTTGATCAGACCACAGTTGATCCCCCCGGCACAGTAACAGCTACGATTGTCGTCAATCCGCCAACCGGTACAAAGTGCAAGGCAGAGAATAAGCTAATATATAGAGAAGGGGATACGATTACTGTAACATTAATCTCTCACTCTCTTGCATCGATTCCATTCCCTGGTCCAGTGACTGGTACTTGGGAGGCGACCGCCGAGAAAACGAAAGCCGAGGGTAAATTAGTTTTGAGGGTAGATGATCTCACTGACGAGATCGAAGCTACCCCTCAACAACCTAGCACGCCTGACCCGATTGATTATCCGATCAGTTTTAAATGCAAGGTAACAGTAGCAAATCAGACAAAGGTTAAAGCCGAATGAAAGACATGCTGATGGACAAAGATGGTGACATGTTCATCTCCTCCGATGGGCTTGCTGAACTCATCGAAGGCGCTGACTTCACTAGGCAGGTATGGGTGATAAAGATCAGGACGTACCAACAGGAGTGGTTCCTAAATACACTGATCGGTATCCCATACATCCAAGAGGTATTCACGAAGGTGCTGTCATACGCTAGGCTTAAACAAATTTTCAACCAAGAAACATTGACTGTGCCAGGCGTTAAAAGAGTGACAAATGTTGTTGTAGAAAACATAAGCACAGCTGACAGAGAAGTTGGCATATCAGTTTTTGCAGACATCGAAGGTGAAGACAACGCCAAGTTCAGTTACACAGGTGGTATATAATGGCATACGGAGTTACCCCAACAGGTTTCATCAAGAAAGATCTCGAAGAGATCAGGTCAGAGATCGACAATTTTCAGAGAGCGAACATCGACAACGCACTTTCGTTGGACGATCAGACATTACTCGGCCAGATTAACGCGATCTATGCCGACAGGCTGGCCGATCTTTGGGAGCTTGGGCAGGCCGTATATTCTTCGCAGTATCCAGACTCCGCGAACGATTTCCAGCTGGACGAGGTATGTTCAATCACTGGCACGCTCAGAGATGATGCAACCAAGACTACTGGCACGGGCGAGGTGCAGCTCACTGCTGGCACAACACTGGGCATAGAATCGGTTGCGAACGCAGAGAACCGCCCGAGCGACAGGTTCCTAACCACCGAGGCCGTCACGAATAGTGCCGGTACGACCGAGTGGGTAGAGGTTGACTTCATAGCGGAAGAGGCAGGTCACATAACCGTAGCCGGGGAGACCGCGGTTGACGCATATGACGGCCAGCTTAACGAGATTTCTGAGACAGAGACCGGATGGCTGGCGGTGAGAAACGTAGATGCGTTCCTAACAGGCAGCGATGCCCAAGAAGATGTCGAGCTTCGCAACCTAAGAGAGAAAGAATTACAGGGCCAGGGTAGCACAAATGTTGACTCAATCAGGGCTGATATATTACGAGTTGAAGGTGTTAGCGAGGCACTTGTATTACAGAACAAATCTTCGTCTGTTAATTCGCAGGGCTTACTTCCCCATTCAGTGTGGTGCGTAATGAACGCCACCGATGAAGACGCTGTAGCCGAGGCTATTTTTGAAACTACCGCAGGAGGGATAGACTACAACGGCACCATCACCAAGTATGTTACTGACGATAGTGGGAAAGACCAGGCAGTGTCATTCGACTTCGCCGTTGAGGTGCCGATCTTTGTGACGATGGTTTTGTCTGTCAACAGTGATTATTTTAACGAACCGGCCTCCTTTACCACGATAGCTGAGAACGTAGAGGAATACATTGACGGCCTTGGTATTGGGGAAACCGTTGTTTACAATGCGGTGAAATGTGGGGCGTTCACAGTGAGCGGTGTTGTTGATGTGCTCGAGTGTTACATCGGGACCTCTGCGGACCCGACTGGTGTTATCGACATTCCTATGACCATAACTCAAATAGCGTCAGGCGACATAGAGAATATACTGGTATCATAATGGCCATCACGCACAAAACAGATCATACAGAAGAGGCCATTGCCAACCTCCTCACCCAATTCAAGGGCAAGGAGAAGATAGAGGCGTACCTGTCTTCGTTCACCACACAGATCCAAGAGGTTGAAGACATGCTCCAGGGCCTCCTCACCGACCGCGGCATGAGCGTAGCAGTCGGTGAACAGAAGGACGGACTTGGTAAGATCGTTGGCGAGCGGAGGCTCGGTCGGGACGATACCGATTACCAGGTGGCCATCAATGGCAAGATCCTGATCAACAAGCAGAACAGCACCGTAAATGACATGCTTGAGGCAATGAACATTTCTTTCCCGGCCAACTGGGAGTTCGTTCATGTGGGAAATGCTTCCTTCAGGATGTACCTACAAGACGCCTGGGTCGATGGGGTTGATCCTTCATTGGCCGCATTGGAAGCAGCATTGCAGCGCGCTTCTGGTGGTGGCATAGG
>JAFCZZ010000116.1 GCA_019314085.1 Deltaproteobacteria bacterium
AACGAAGGACGCGATCCGCGACCGGGATTATGTCGTGCTGGTCGAGGGGTATGTCGATCTTCTCTCCCTGTGGAATGCAGGGGTGAACAACGTCGTGGCGACACTGGGCACTGCCCTGACCAGGGAGCAGGTCGAACTGATCAGACGATTCACGCGAAATGTTGCCGTTATCTTCGATCCTGATGAGGCGGGAAGACATGCCGTGGAGAGGAGCCTGAAACTGTTTCTCGAGGAGAATATGCATGCCCGGGTGGTCGTTCTTCCCGAAGGCTATGATCCGGATGACTATGTGAAGAAATACGGCGGGGCGGCCTTGGAGGAGGCTATTGCCCATGCCCCGATGATGGTCGACTATTACATTGATACCATCATGAGCGGCGGCGACACGCTCGAAGATAACCTGGATGCCACCAGGGACGCGGTATCATTCATAAGCACGATCGGTGATCCGGTTGAACGGAATCTCTTTATAAAGAGGGTATCCGAAAGGCTCGGCATCGATCAGAAACTCTTAAAGGATAAGGTGGAGAAGGCATCTCCCGGCCGCAAGACCGTCGGCCTTGCTTCTGTACCCTCTTCGGGAAAAAGAGGGGGGAAGGTTGACATTGTGGAATTAAACCTTATCTATATGATGATGGAGTATCCCGAGAAGGTTCCTGCCGTGCTCGAAGAGGGGATCCTTGATTGTTTTGACTCGGAGGAGTTGAAAAAACTGGGGCAGACAATAGCCGGGGAGAGGGGCGACATGACCTCTCTGGTCGGGGATCTGGAAGATGGGCCGGTGAAGGAGAGGCTCTTGAAATTGATGATGGAGCAACCCTTCTCCGACAGCGAGATTGCCGACAGGGTGTTTGACGACAACATCAAACAGGTACGGAACAAGTGGTACAAGGGCAGACAAGCCCTGCTGAAGAGGGAACTGATCAGAGCCCAGCATACAGGTGACAGGGCACTCAGCGACAGCCTGCTGCGGGACAGAGATAGATTGCTAAAGGAAGAGAGAGGACTGGCAAACAATGAAAAAAGCGATCAAATCGGATGAAGTAAGCAAACTTGTTGCGCTGGGCAAGGGGAAAGGATTCCTTACGTATGACGATATCAATGATATACTGCCGTCCGACGTCATATTCTCGGAACAGATAGACGATATACTGACCGTTTTCCATGAGAAAAATATTGAAGTTGTCGATACCGAGCGGGATCAGAAGGATGCCGATAAACCGGAGGCCAAGACCGAGGAAGAACAGAAAAGGATAAAAAACGAGATTCCCCCGCTGCCGATATCCGCCCTCGGGAAGACAGGGGATCCCGTCAAGATGTACCTGAGGGAAATGGGGCTCGTGTCCCTGCTCAGCCGTGAGGAGGAGGTGAAGATCGCAAAGAAGATTGAGAAGGGGGAAAAGAGGATCATGGAAGCCCTTTTCAGCCTGCCGATCTTTATAAAAGAGGTTGTGGAAATAGGGGAGAAGCTCAAGAACGGCGAGATACGGATCAAGACGGTTGTTAATAATCTTGAAGACGAAAGCGGTTTTACCGAGGAGGATGTATATCGGGAACGGGTGCAGAGGTTTACCGCCAAGGTGGCAAAACTGGATGCACGTAATACCGTTTTGAGGACGGAGCTGAAGGGGAAAACGCTCAGTGGTGTGAAAGAAAAGGGCATCAGGGATGAGCTGGAAAAAAATATCAAAGGGATCGTGCGGCTCTGCAAGGATATTAATTTCAATAAGAGACGCATCAATGTGATGGTCCTCAAACTCAACGACACCGTTGCCGATCTTAACCGAGGTGAACAGTCGATACAGAAATGTGTGGGGAAGGCGGGAATGTCACTCAACTCTCTGGACAGGCTGTTTTCCCGGATGAGAGGAGGGGAAGAGAAACAGGCCTCTCAGGAGAGCGGCATCCCGGTTGGAACGCTGCGGGAGTACGAAAGGATCATCCGGGAGGCGCGTAACAGCAGGAAGAGGATAGCAACACAGATCGGCGTCTCCAAGGAGGCATTGAAGATGATCGTGACCTCCATAAAGGGGGGTGAGTCGGAGGCAAACCGGGCGAAGAGAAAACTGATAAAGGCAAATCTCCGATTGGTCGTCAGCATTGCCAAAAAGTATACGAACAGGGGCCTGCAATTCCTGGATCTCATCCAAGAGGGGAATGTGGGACTGATGAAGGCCGTTGAAAAGTTTGAATACCAGAGGGGATATAAATTCTCCACGTATGCAACATGGTGGATACGGCAGGCCATCACACGGGCTATAGCGGACCAGGCACGAACGATACGGATCCCGGTTCATATGATTGAAACCATAAACAAGCTTATCAGGACTTCGCGCTACCTCGTTCAGGATCTGGGGAGAGAGCCGACTCCTGCCGAGATCGCGGAGAAGATGGAATTTCCCCTGGATAAGGTGCGAAAGGTCTTAAAGATTGCCAAGGAACCGATATCTCTGGAGACTCCCATTGGTGAGGAAGAGGACAGCTCCCTCGGCGATTTTATAGAGGACAAGAAGGTCATGTCCCCCTCCGATGCCACCATGAGCATGGATCTTGCCCAGCAGACCAGGAAGATACTGTCCACACTGACACCGCGGGAGGAAAAGGTCCTGAGGATGCGTTTCGGAATCAGCGAAAAGGCCGATATGGGGCTGAATCCGGAGAAAAAGACGGTGTATTCGGATGATGACGTGGAGCGGGCCATGCAGATTGAAGACAACGTGTTAAAGAAGATGAGAGGGACATCGAGACGCAGGGAGATAAAGGGGGGAATCAAGTAAGGGACCATCCGGTAAGGTGGGATATGACACGTGCCATCCACCCCTTGGTATGGGATGGTGATCAGTCACAGGCGGCCACGGCCTCGACCTCCAGGGGGGCATCCTTGGGCAGGCGGGTTACCGCGACACAGCTCCTTGCCGGGCGGGATTCTCCGAAATACTCCGTGTATATGGTGTTGAACTGCGTAAAGCGGTCCATGTCTGTCAGGAAGATAGTGACCTTTATGACGCGGTCGAGGCTCGATCCCCCTGCCTCCAGTATATGTGTAAGATTATCAAGGACTGTACGCACCTGGAGTTCAAAGGGGCCTTTCTCGGCCTCACCGGTTCCCGGATCGATTGGTATCTGCCCGGAGATGTACAGCCAGCCGCCAGCCTTGACCGCCTGAGAATAGGGGCCTACCGGCTGAGGGGCCCCTTCGGTATGAATGATCTGTCTGTCCATGGTGTCCTTACCCCCTTCCTCCGCTTCAATTGACAACAAGATCGGGGAGATGTCAATCAAATAGTTGCAGCGGATGTGATCCTTTGTTACACGGCCCGAATATGTGAACAAGGCCGTGCCGGGAATTCTCATGGAAAAAATACTGACCGTCACACAGCTGACCGAGGGCATCAAACAGATCCTGGAGGGGAGTTTTGGAGTCGTGTGGGTGACCGGAGAGATATCCAATCTGCGGCGCCCTGCCTCAGGCCACGTATATTGTACCCTCAAAGACGAGACGAGCCAGGTACGCGTGGTTGCCTTCAGGAGCGCTGCAATGCGGATGGGTTTTGATCTTGAAGACGGGATGAAGATTGTCTGCAGGGGGAGGGTGAATGTCTATCCCGCGCGCGGCGAGTATCAGCTCATCATCGATGCCGCAGAGCCGAAAGGCCTTGGTGCCCTCCAAATGGCCTTTGAACAGCTCAAGGAACGCCTGGAGAAGGAGGGGCTGTTCGACCCCTCCCATAAGAGAAAGATTCCCTTCCTGCCCGGCGCGATCGGGGTTGTCACCTCTCCTTCAGGTGCGGCCGTCAGGGATATATTGAACATCACTGCCAGGAGATTCCCGTCCGTCGATGTGATGATTGCCCCCGCGGCCGTCCAGGGGACAGATGCTCCTGACGAGATATGCAGTGCCATAGCGGATCTGAATGTATTTGGCGTGGATGTCATTATCGTTGCCCGGGGAGGGGGATCGCTTGAGGATCTGTTCTGTTTTAACGATGAACGTGTCGCCCGGGCGATCTATGCCTCGATGATTCCCGTCATATCGGCCGTCGGCCATGAGATTGATTTTACCATCGCCGATTTTGTGGCCGATCTCAGGGCCCCGACCCCTTCCGCCGCCGCCGAGCTGGTGGTCCCCGACAGGAGGGACCTTCTGGAACGAACGCAGAGATTGAGATCGCGGCTGACGCGTGCCTGCCGAGTGTCACTGCGCGGATGGAAAACAGGATTGAATTTTGTCGCAGAGCGGCTGCGTGATCCGAAGGGACGGATTGCGGACCTGCGTATGGGACTGGATGATCGATATGCCAGACTGGAGACACGGGCCCGGCTGTGTATCGATACCCTTCGCGGCATCCTCCAGAGTGATATCTCTCTTTTGGATACGCTCAGTCCCCTGTCCGTGTTAAAGAGGGGGTTTGGCATCGTACGGCTGTCCGATGGAACCGTTGTCAGGGATGTGGAGATGCTCACGGTAAATGATAGCGTCGATGTGAAGGTCTCATCGGGGAGTTTCACGGCACGGGTAACCACTATTTTGCAGGAGCGAGACAATGTCGAAAAAAAAGTTTGAGAAGGCCCTGGAACAGCTTGAAGAAATTGTGAAAAAGATGGAAGAGGGGAATCTGTCCCTCGACGAGTCGCTCGCTGCCTTCGAAGAGGGGATCAGGCTCTCCCGGTTCTGCGCCGACAGACTGGATGAGGCGGAGAGGAAGGTGGATGTCCTTCTCAGGGAGGATGATACGCTACAGATCAAGCCGTTTAGGGAAGGTGGTGGAGATGACAAAGAACCGGAAAATATCGCTTGAGGAGTATCTTAAGGCAAAAAAGGACGTGGTCGACCGTGCCCTTGACCAATACCTTCCGGGACAAGACGGGGATGCTTCTGAGATCTGCGAGGCCATGCGCTATACCCTTTTTGCCGGTGGAAAACGGCTTCGCCCTGTGCTGTGTATGGCCTCGGCGGAAGCGGTTGGCGGCAGCGCACAGCTCGCCCTGCCCGTTGCCTGCGCCATTGAGATGATCCAGACCTATTCCCTGATACATGATGACCTGCCGGCGATGGACAATGATGACTACCGGAGGGGAAAACCCTCGAATCATAAGGTGTTCGGGGAGGGTATCGCCGTTCTGGCGGGAGACGCCCTTCTCACGGAAGCCTTCTGCCTTCTGTCGGGGAATCATCCGCAAATCTCTCCCGAAGCAGGTCTGTCGATTATTCACGAGATTGCCACAGCGGCTGGGTTTCACGGTATGGTCGGAGGTCAGGTAGCAGATCTCAGGGCGGAGGGCAAAGAGGTAGATATGGAGCAGGTGCAGTACATACACACCCATAAAACGCAGGCACTGATAACCGTCTCCATCCGGGCGGGCGCACTGACAGCCGGTGCCGGTGAAGATGATCTGCTTGCCCTTTCACAGTACGGACAAAAGATGGGACTTGCCTTTCAGATAGCGGACGATATACTGGACATTGAAAGCTCAAGGGAAGTCTTGGGAAAGGATGCCGGCAGTGACGAGGGGCGCGGCAAGGCGACCTATCCCGCTCTGATCGGTCTTGAGGAGTCCAGGGAAGAGACGCGAAGACTGGTGGACGGGGCGCTGTCGGAGATAGACCGTTTCGGTGAGAAGGCCGATCCCCTGAGGATGATAGCGCGGTTTGTCGCCGAGCGAAAGTCATAGCCTTTGTTTTAGAGACTTTGACAGGATAGCAGG
>JAFCZZ010000606.1 GCA_019314085.1 Deltaproteobacteria bacterium
GACACTCAGGGTTGGAGCGCTCTCCATCGACTCTCCGGCCCGGTGGTCAAACAGCTGAAAATCGTCCTTGTCCAGCTTCTTGAGAAACTTCCTCAGATCAACGCCCATGGGACAAACCTCCAGGCACGAACCACAATCAACACAGCGGCCCACCATGTGGAACATCCTCATGAACTGGAACACCTGCGTATCGGTCTCATCTATTCCTACACCCACCCACTTGGGCTGGTTCTGCTCGACAAAACAGACCTTGCAGTAACAGGAGGGACACGTATTGCGACAGGCGTAACACCGTATGCACTTGCCCATCTCCTTCGTGAAATAGGCCCACCGTTCGTCCACGGAAAGGGCCTCAAAGGCTTCAACCTCTTCATATTCCTTTTCCACGTCGGGCATCGGTGGGGCCGCCTCGCCTATCATCACGTCCGATATGATGGGGTTATTGAACCGGCAGGTCAGACAATTGTCGGCTAGCACCTCTTTCAGGGAAACGGCCTTCTCTCCATCTTTCGTCTGCAGGGACAGGCTCTCTCCCGCAGCGGAACACGCTATGACCTCTTTGCCGCTCACGGCAGCCGACAGTTTCTTGTTCGCAACAAATCCCGTGCAGGGAACCCCGATAATAACAACCTGATCACGGTCATACTGTTTCTCCTGGAGATGGATGATCAGAGACCGGGTCTCTTCCGGTTTGGCTCTTTTCTGGGATTCCTTGTGCCCAAAGATGATATCATGAACATACTTTGCCAGGTTCACGGAGCAGAACCGGTTCCAGACAAGCCGCTCTGCGTCATCGGGGGCCGTTATGAAACAGGGCGCCGTCTGGAAAGGAAGCGTGCCCTTTTCATACCCTACTACGATATCCACCGTGCCATCGGCAAGTAGCTTCTTTACGTGTTCCCGCACTTGTTTTTCTACATTTTCCACAGTTATCGATTCCTCGTTCCTGTTATTTGACAGACTACAGTTTCTTCACCAGCTTTTGAGCCGGGCCCAACGCTCTTACCTTTTCGGTAACTCCCTTGATAACCTGTGAGAATTTCTCGCCTTCCGACGCCGAAATCCACGTGAAAATCGTCCGGTCGGGTTCGATCCCTACGTACGAGAAAAAGTTTTTCAGCATGGCAAATTTACGCCTGGCCGACAGGTTGCCGCTGATATAGTGACACTCGCCCGGATGACAGCCGGAGACGAGAACACCGTCCATCCCCTCCTGCAGGGCCTTCACAATATAAAACGGATTCACCCTCCCCGAACAGGGCAGCCGTACCAACCTGACATTGGGGGGATACTGCAGCCTGCTGATACCGGCCAGATCTGCTCCCGCGTAGGTACACCAGTTGCACACAAAGGCGATTATCTTCGGCTCCCAGTTTTCATTCGTTTTCTCAGTCATATATACCTCGTTCCACCTCTTACAGAGCGCTTATCTGCGCCAGAATTTCCTCATTATTAAAACCGTTCAGGTCGATCGCATTCATCCTGCAGGATGCCGTGCACACCCCACACCCCTTGCACAGAACGGCATTAACGACGGCGCACCCTTCAACCTCGTCCACCTCCACAGCGCCGAAGGGGCAATTCGCCTCGCAAAGCCCACAGGCCATACACCGATCCTTGTTGACATACGCTGTCTTGCCTTCCGCTTCGATGAAGTCCTTGCTTAAGACTATAGATGCACGCGCGACAGCTGCATTGGCCTGTGTGATAGTCTCATCGCTCAATTTGGGTGAATGGGCCATACCACACATGAAGACACCATCCGTGGCAAAATCGACAGGCCTCAGCTTCACGTGGGCCTCAGCGAAGAAACCATCCTGATTGACTGACAGTTTCAGCATATTGCTAATGGCATGATTATCAGGATTCCCAAGGACACCGACACTGAGTGCCAGCAGGTCCGCTTCAATCTCTACCCGTTCATTCAATATGGGATCGAAGACCTTCACAGAAACCCCTGAATCACTGGAGCTCACCTCAGGTTTCCTGTCTTCGTCTTCATAGCAGATGAACTTGATATTGGCCTCCCGGGCCTTTTTGTAATAATCCTCCTTGAAGCCATAGGTCCTGATGTCCCTGTAGAGTATCGTGATATCCCTGTCCGGGTTGTCCTCCTTTAATTTGAGGGCATTTTTCAATGCTTCGGTGCAACAGTATCTACTGCAATATGGTCTCTCCGCAGTTCTCGAACCGACGCACTGTATCATAACCACACTTTTGGCATCGGCAACCTTTGGATCTTTTTCGTAAATAAGCTCCTCTAACTCTCTCTGGGTAACAACATTTCCTCTGTTCTCTTGTGCACCGGTTGCCACTATGACCACACCATGTTCAAACTGGTGTTCTTTTCCTCCGGATTCAACGGTTGTCTTGTAATTTCCAATAAATCCTTCGATATCTTTTATCTCCGCCCCTTTGAAAACATGGATTAAATCACTTTTGTCGACACGGGCCAGCAGACGGGCCAGATGTTCCCTTGTATCAAGACCCTCCAGCGTACAGTAAAGCTTCTCATAATTCCCGCCCAACTCATTTTCCTTTTCGACTATATAGGATTCAAAACCCTGATCGGCAAGACTGAGAGCGGCAGTTATACCGGCAAGCCCGCCGCCTAAGACAAGTGTGGCCTTATTTACACTGAGCTGACCCGGCTTCAGGGGTTTGAGATACTGGGCCTTGGCTACGGCCATTCGCACCAGATCTTTCGCCTTTGCGGTCGCCGCCTCCGGCTCATTCATGTGAACCCACGAATCCTGATCTCTAATGTTCGCCATTTCGAACAGATAGCGATTGAGTCCCGCCTTTTCACAGTTTTCCTGAAAAAGCCCCTCATGTGTCCGGGGCGAGCATGATGCCACCACAACCCGCGTGAGGTTATGCTCCTTGATCATCTCTCCCATCTTTACCGCGGTGTCCTGAGAACAGGTAAAGAGGTTGTCCTCGGCAAACACCACATTGGGGAGGGTCTTGACATACTCGACCACCTCGGGGACATTAACCACGCCTCCGATATTGATACCACAGTGACAGATAAAGGCGCCTATCCGGGGACCGATACCCCTCATATCCATCTCTTCGGGAAGTTGTTCCGCAATGGTCAGCGACCCGCGTCGCGAGGCCAGGAGGCTCTCTTCCAGCAGCGTTTTACAGAAACCATGTTCCTCAAGTTCTACGCCCAGGCTCTCTGCCAGTTTTTCCGCATCTTTCGGCGGAGTCAACCCAACAGAAAGAATAACCATATCAAACTCCTCCTCGATCAGCGTTCCATCTTCCTGAACGTATCCAAGGAGCAGATTTTTGGTCTGCTGGAGTTCCTTGACAGACGATGGCATGGATCTGATATATCTGATCCCGTATTCATCCTTCGCCCTGTTTACAAAACGGTCAAAATCTTTGCCGTAGGCACGCATATCCATATAGAATATAGTGGGTTCGAGTGTTTTGAGATGTTCTTTCCCGATAATGGCCTGCTTGGTCGCGTACATACAGCAGACGGATGAACACCAGCTGTTTCCGCAATTGACGTCCCTTGAACCCACACACTGTATCCAGGCAATCTTTTTAGGTTCCTGGCCATTGGAAAGTCTCTGTACATGACCGAAGAAGGGACCCGAAGCGGAGAGGATCCGCTCAAACTGAATACTGCTTACGACATTGTCGTAGATACCGAATCCATACTCACCCCTTAAGTGAGCATCGAAGAGTTCGGTTCCCGGGGCAGCGATAATCGCACCCACCTCGATCGTTTCTTCCTCCTGTCCCATCTCGTGGTCGATCGCGCCGGCCACACAGGCATCGACACACTGGTAACACTCGGAACAGATACCGCAATTCAGGCAACGCTTGGCTTCCCTGAGGGCATCCTCTTCGCTGTACCCCTTGGCGACCTCTTCAAAGTTGGTCCTCCGCACTCCGGGTTCGAGCTCCGGCATTGACGGACGATTCTCCTTTATCACGGAGCTGTTATCCGCCTTGTCGGCGATATTCTGTGTCCAGTCTCTCTCGCGCCCCAGACTGATGTCCTCACCGCGCAGATACCGGTTAATGGACTTGGCAGCCTCCTTACCGGCATTGATGGCCTCAACCACCGTCGCCGGTCCG
>JAFCZZ010000607.1 GCA_019314085.1 Deltaproteobacteria bacterium
CGAGCAGGGCAAGAAGTTCATCACATACCAGACCGGCACCCATACCGCCGCCGGTGCCGGGACCTGGGAGGCGGACGTCGCATACGAGATCTATAGCCTGACGCCGAAGACCATTGAGACGTTCCGGTTCGCCAACGTCCTCGGCGTCACGGTCGGCGGTGCGACGATCGCCGAAGGGGATGTCGGCATCCAGTTCAAGCTCGACGGCCGACCGCTGGACATCCTGACGACCGGTCCGGGTCCGAAAGGCATCGACGCGCTGAGTATGCCGATGCCGCCGGCCGACACCACTGAGGAGGTCGCGTTCTCGCTCGCGTCCCGGCCGCTCGAGGTCCAGGGCGACCACACGTTCTCCATCGAGGCGATCAACGTCAGTGGTGGCGATATCTCGTATACCGACCTCGACATCGACTTCACAGCTGTGGTCGAGTATGCGATGAAGGCCTGACCCGGGGGTGATCTGAGATGACAGTGACCTTCAAGACCTTCGAGTTCGGGTCGATCGCCGCCGGCGCGACCGCAGAGGCCGAGTGGACGCCGGACCGCGACATCACGGTCAAGGCGGTGCTCTTCAACGAGCGTGCCGCCGGCGCGGTGAACGCTGGCCGGGGTGACGATGACCCGGCCGATCGTCCCGGCGTCGGTGATCGGCACCACGTACGAGTATTGCTGGAAGCCGGACCTCCACGTCTCCAAGGGCGCGAGGATCTACGTGAAGCTCGAGAACACCGGCGCCTCGGCTGTGGACGTCGATATGGTGTTCGTGTACGAGTGAGGCCCTCCGGCCCCGCTCCCGGCACCATCCCGGCAGTCACGGAGGATAAAGGATGACTCAGTACACTGTATGCCAGAAGATCGACGTCCCACCCTCGACCGAGGGGCGGATCAGCCTGCTCAGCGTGAGGTCCGCGCAGACGTTCCGCCTCAAGCGATTCTATGTTCAGTGCTCCACCGGTTCGGAGTTCCGGCTCGGTCTCGCGCTCTACTCCGGAATCCGGCAGGTCTGCCCGGATGCGGGCCTGGTTCGTGACGACGGCGCCGGCGTCGAGCTCATGGACGACACTGTTTTCCCGAGCGGTGACGAGGTCTCACTCTACTACAAGAACGAGGACACCGCCGCCGCGCATTCAGCGTTTGTGGTGATCGAGGGGGAGATTGAGTCATGACGTTTGAGCGCAAGGTCCGGATCGAGTCACAGGCCGATGTGGTTGGCACCGACACCCTCGCAAGCGAGGAGACCGTCACAGCCGAGATCGACACCGGCTCCGAGACCAGCCCCTACACGCTCCTGACGCCTCCAGCCGGCGCGGCGGTGAGCACCCGGATGTGTCTCATCCAGACCGACAGCGCCGCCGGCGATGTGGCGGTGAAATTCCAGACGAGCGGAAAACTGATCTACAAGGTTTTCTGCTCGAAGTTTTACGGGAACCCCGCACCGCACCTGAACGTCCAGGGTGACACGGACGACCCGGTGGTGGTCGAGTGGTCCGAGACGGATACCGGGGCGCGGATATTCGTCGCACTCACGTACAAGATCGCCTGACAGGGGGTGATCCGCTACGGCGATCTACTCCCTGACGATCACCACCCCACCCGGGGAGGAGCGGGACACTGAGATCGAGGTCGAGGGTGACTACATCAGCTATGTGAACATCAGGTTCCCCCCGGGGCCCTCGGGTCTGCTCGAGGTCGCTGTTCTCTACGGTATCAGGCAGATCTTCCCCACAGTGGATGGGCAAGTGTTTGCCGGCGACGATGAAGTGATCGCCTGGCAGGAATACTGGCTGCTTCCCGAATCGCCGTGCGTGGTCACGATTCACACTGAAAATCAGGATGACACTTACGAGCACTCTGTGCAGGTTCGGATCGCGACGCTGACCCACGCACAGTCCCTGGCGGGGCAGATCGGCAGCGCGATCGTCCGTGCGATAAAATCTGCACTGAGTTACATTTGAGGTGAATCATGGCATCTGGACTACCTGACTGGCATCGAAGCGTCAGACTGACCGGCAAGTTCGGAACGGAGTACGTACCGATCGTCACGGACGCGAACGGGAACCTGTTCGCCGTCATGCGCGGATCGGACGGCGTCCAGCTGCGTGATATCCG
>JAFCZZ010000117.1 GCA_019314085.1 Deltaproteobacteria bacterium
GAATCCTACCATGAATTCTTCGGTTTCGGCTGTGGGCCAGTCGGCTTCTTGGAAGTAGTTCAGAAACTCGTAGAGCTCGAAGCCGAGGAACCCCAGCACGACGAGGATCGGGTGGACGAGAACCGAGCAGGCGGTGATGAACCCCGCTAGGAAGTGGACGTACTTCCCCCACCCGAGGAGCCAGTCTACAAACCCGCTCATCTCTTCCTGCCCCGCAGGACCTTCGCCCAGAGAACCGACCCTCCGGCTATTGCCGCCGAGCCCGTGGAGATGAGCACGTGGCCCAGCTCCGCCCCGGTGGCTATCTCCACAGCTACCCCGACGGCGACGAGGAACATGCCCGCGATCTCCACAGCCAACGGAACCGCGTACGCCACCGGACCGTCGCTCACCTGGACCTCCTCCTGCGGGGAAGGTATTCCTTGACCTCGCCCGGCCTGATGCGCAGGTAGGAGAGACAGAACGCGATCCCGCCGGCGATCGCCGCCGAGACGACGGTGGTCACGGGGTCCTCCACGACCCGGGCCCCGCCCCCGAGCGCCAGCAGGAACACAAGGGCGCCCGTGACCGCGGCCTTTACAGCGCGTTTCATCCTTCCCTACTCCCCTTTTTCGGTATTTTTAGCTTTCTCATCCCGTCGAGAAAAGCCAAGCCATGCCCTGCCGCACCGAGCCTCGCCTTGCCCAACCTGACCCTACCCAACCTGGCCGAGCCACGCCAGACCTTGCCAGACCATACCAG
The DNA here is from genome assembly GCA_019314085.1 of Deltaproteobacteria bacterium. The sequence continues at coordinate 742 of JAFCZZ010000117.1, forward strand.
ACCGCGATCATGACTTTTCGAACTCCTCAACTCTGAATAATCCGAACTCCGGCCTGAAGTCCCCCAAGCCGTAGTACCTTCCGGCATCCTCCAGAATCCGCCTGAGCGTGTCGGCATGGATGACCGTCGGATCCATGTTCACGATCTTGAATTCAAGAGCCCACTCGTCGAATCGTGGCCTCGCCCTCATGATGCGCTGTCGCTGGACGACCACGGAGCGGTAGTCCACCTTCCAGCCGTCGGAGATGAGGGGAACAAAGTCAGGCTCGATCCTTATTCCCGCCCGAATCATCGCCGCGAAGGTCGTGCGCCTCCCGGAGACCTTGTAGTTCCGCCCTGCCTCCCGGATGCACGCCTTGATGTTGTACGACGGCAAGCCCACAACTCCGTTGCTGTCTCTGTAGAGGGCTTGCTCTGCTTCGACCTTCGGGTCAAGGTGCTCTCCCCGGCGGAGCCTCGGCTTGTCGCTTATCATCCCCTGCGGGCTGTGCATCAGCAGGGGCTTGACGCCGTGAATTCTTACCTTGTAGACTTCCGTTTTTCCACCTCCTTCACCAATCGTTCGATTACATCGCCCATCGTTTCCCGCGGGTGGACTTTCATGCTCTTCAATTTCTCGTAGAGCCCGTCGGGAACCTTGATTACCTTTCCCATCGGAATACCTTGGTATCCCATAGTATTTAAAGGTTTCTCCTTTATACTAAATATACAATCACACTGAATACAATGATAATCGCCATTGACCCTATGCACGACGAGCCGCCGGGTGGCCCCGCAGCGCGGGCACCGGATCCAGTCGGGTTCGCCCATCTTCCCCCCTTGGAGGACACCCATTTAAGGGTGGGGGAGAAGGTATCTTGGTGGGAGAACGGGAGAGGAGCGAGTCTGCAGGTGCGCGGACCCCATCATGAACCTGGGGCGCGGGCTCGAGATCCTGCACCGCCGGATCATCGACTGGGCGCGCGACCCCGAGCGCAACCGCCTGGTGGCGGCCTCGGCGGCGGACCAGCTCATCAAGTGGGTGCGCGACGTCGAGCGGTGCACGGGCGTGGAGATGCCCAACACCAAGGGGCTCGCCCGCGAGATAAGGGAGTACGCGCTCACCTCAAAAATGGCCGAGAACGTCCCGGTCAGCCTCGAGGTGGAGGACCGCCTGAAGGCCGTGCTGTACGAGGAGGTCAAGAGGGTGTGCGGGGCGGTCACGGTCCGCGAGATAGTCCCAGAGCGGCTAGAATGAAGCCCAAAGGCAAGACGCGTTGCCGGCTTTGCCTAGCCCCCATCGAGGGGTGGCCCCCCCTCCGGTGGGTCACGGGCGGACACTATGTCCCGGTCTGCAAGAGATGCTTCAGGAAGCTCAGGGAGCAGGGGGAGGAGGTGCGGGTGACCGCGCTCCTTGAGTAACTTTATAACCATAAACTCTACATAGTGTTCTAATGAAGGCCCTCTTAATCCAAGTCGATGACACACCCTTTCCGAACCGAGCGCTCAGGTGCTGGGGTGGGTACCTCAAGGAGAAGGGGCACGAGGTCTTCTACAACAGCGGGTGCTCGGATCCCGATATAGTGAAGATCTCGTGCGTGTTCGAGTGGAACGCACCCAAGGCTAGAGGTATAGCACAACTTTGGAGGGCATTGGGTGCCCACGTCGAACTTGGCGGTTACGGGGTGGACAAGCACGCTAGGTTGCCGGAGGAGGTGGAGCACCACATGCCTGACTACGAGGGGATAGACTTCTCGTTCGGGTTCACCACCCGCGGTTGCATTAGGCGTTGCGAGTTCTGCGATGTTTGGAGGATCGAGGGTGGTTTTAGGGAGCATGCCCCGATTGAGGAGTTCTGGGATCCCGCCCACGACAAGATAGTCTTCCTAGACAACATCTTCAACGCGTCGAAGCTCATGGGGGAGAAGCTGAGGTTTTGTAAGGAGCACGAGCTGAAGGTCTCGGTGACCCAAGGGTTTGATGCGAGACTGATAACCAAGGAGCAGGCCCGGATTATCGCCGATCACTGGCCATACTACAACTGGAAGTTCAACGACACGGCGCTGTACACGGCTTGGGATCGCATGGAAGACGAAGATCTGGTTCTCCGCGGGATCAAGAACCTCATCGAAGCGGGGATTCCTGCGCGCAAGATAATACCGTACGTGCTTGTTAGCTACAACACGAGCTTTGATCAGGATATGTACCGTTTCCGCAAACTCCGCGAGCTTGGTGTCTATCCGTTTGTCATGCCGTACAACAACAAGCCCCATCCGATGAGGCGATGGGGCCAGCGCCCAGCCCTCTTCAAGACGGTTCCATTCGAGGAGTACCATGCCACCTAAGTATCGGATATCGGAGGAAAGAGCCGAGAGGTTTTTAACTTTACCATCGTAAAGTTTATAAGTTGTAACGAAGAGGAAGAAGTGATGAGTATCAGGTGTAAGTTGGGACTTCACGATTTAGTGCTCGCTTGCGACGGTGAATATGACTGGGCTTACTGCAGCCGTTGCGGGCTACACACTCCCAAATTCCCGCACAACGACAACGCTTGGGCAAAAGATTTGTGGAAGCGCGGGGTAAAAACGAAGAGGGAAGAAGGTGGATAATTTGGCTGAAAACGAAGCGGACTTCGAGCTGAAGGCTTGGAAGCACAGAAATGAAATAAGAGCACTGGCCAGGGAAGCCGCTTCGAGAATCAAGGAGTGGAAAGAACTGGAGAAATTCCTAAGGGCGCTCATGGAAGCAGAACCTCAGCCTGTGTCTGGGAAGATCGTAAAGGAGTTGATGGAAAATCGTGAGGAAATTTCAGTCTTAGGTTTATTGGGGATCATACATGTGGTAACGGAGGAGCTTGAGAATAGGATACCCCAGAAGTGCGGGGTTTCGTCCGACGTGGCTCGGTATATACTCGGCCTCTCGAAGAGGCTACAAGACTTGGTGATGAGGGCAATTGAAAAAGTAACCTTTGAGTATCGTTGATTTTATAACTTTACATTAGTAAACTATACGGGAGATTCATGGTTGAGAAAATCTCTAGAGAAGACATCGTAAAGGAGATCGAGAAGGAGAAGGAACTAGTGAGGACATTCTGCCATGGTCTTTTCCACCCTGACCAAGCAAACCAGAAAGAATTTACAAGGTGGCTCAGAAACGTGGTCATCTCCCACTTGGACAACCTGAAAAAAAGATTGATGGGATCCGTGTGAAGCTCACCCAAGAGGACTTGGACCGCTTCGTGGCGGAGCAGCGCTCGGAGAGCTACCGGGAGCTGTGCTTCTACGTCCTGAAGGACTTCGTGGGGCGGGAGCTGAACGAGGGCGAGGTCAGGCGGTACGCCAAGCAGAGGTACAGGAACCCCAACTCGTACAACCTTGCCCTAGCCCTCTTCAAGTCGTTCGCGAAGTGGAAGCGGTCCAAGATCCCCCCGGTGGACAGGGAGCACATGATGCAGCGGTTCGAGCTGGAGCAGATAGAGGGAATCAGGCGGGAGCGGGTGGTCAGGCGGGTGGAGAAGAAGGGGCTGACGCTCGAGGAGCTCAGGAGGGTCCTGAGGAGGCTCCCCCAAGACGGTCTCGAGTTCTCGATCATCTGGCTGCTCCACTACTTCGGGGTGAGGCCCGGCGAGCTCTGCGCCCTGAGGCCCAATATGGTGGACTTCAAACGGGGGGCGGTCAGGTTCGTGACCGAGAAGACGAAGGTGGAGCGCCAGCTCTACTTCGACGGGTTCACCGCCGGGCACCTCAGGCGGTTCCTGGACGCCAAGCCGTGCTACATGAGGGTGTACCAGACGTGCAGGCGCGCGGGGATCAGGCCGAAGTCGGGGCGACAGACCTTCATAAGCCTGATGCAGGGGAGCCTGGCCGGGGCGGGCTACGACCCGGTGCGGCTGGACCTGCTGGTGAAGACGCTTGCCGGCCACACGACCGGCGACATCACCGCCGTTTACACGGACATCGGGTCCCACATAAGGAGCGCCATGCTGGAGCACCACTTCATGCGCCCGCTGGAGGGGGAGCTTGAGAGCTAGGTACAACGAGCGGAAGCTTAGGATCCTGCAGCTCCTCTCCGAGAGCCTTGGGCTCACCTACGGGGAGATCGAGCGGGCGATGGGGGTCAGGGTGAACTCCACCATGGCCAGGCTGGTTCGCCAGGGGCTCGTGAGGCCGGGGGTCCGGATCCTGGAGGTGTCGGGCGGGCGCGGCGACCCCCCTCGGTGGGTCCGGGTCTACGAGATCACGGAAAAGGGGCTTTCCAGGTTGCGGGTCCTGATCCAAAATTACCCATAAAAGGTGACAAAAACTGTCGGGCAGCCCGACAGTTTTTTAGCATTATATGAAAGTCAAACACCTCAAAAAAATGCGTACGCAGCGTACGCATTTTAAAAATTTTTTTTAATTTTTTTTAAAAAAGCAAAAAAAATAACAAGGTGGTAAAACCGAAAACTTTATATAGCTAAAGTTTCATTTTTAATTGAATGAAAAAAGAAAAAATAGTTGAAAAGGTCGTGGTTCGCTTCAAAGCAGATTGGGACGAAAAGGATCCGATCCACGAACTCGTTTTTAACACCGAAGAGGAAGCCTTGGATTGGGTACAAAAGGCCGGCGTTGATGCAGAGATCAAAAGGGTTCCAGGGGTCTACAGAAAGCAGCTATACCGTAACGGTTTCCTCACCGGGACCTATGGAAAGGTTTGGGTCCCCCTGGAGGAAGGCAAATGCCCTTCCCCTTTCTTTTTTTGACCGAAAGGCTTATAAAGGATTGTGGACGGATTATAAAAGGAGGGAAAAGGGATGGAGATAAGGAAGAAGCGGAACCGTTGGGGTGACTACTACTTGGTCACCACCACGCTACGGGTCAACGGGAAGGCGTTTAGGGTGAGCCAAACCAGGGCGGACCCCAACAAGCCCGTACACAGCTGGAGGGTAAACCGCGCGCAGATGCGGAAGATCCTAGAGATCACTATGATAGACGGAACCGAGTACGGCGATAGGATCTTTAGACCGGCGAACGCGGGAACGATCGCATGGATCCGGCGGTTTTGCTTGGACTCGGAAGGCGATCGCATCGAGTACATAACGGGAGATCAAGACCAATACGGTAACAAGCTGGAAAAGGGGGTTTTCGAGCTGTGGAACGTAGCAACTCACCACTACCAGCTAAAGCCGGCCCGTGACGATCTGGTCAGGATAGACGAGGACGGGAAAAACGAAATCCCGGATGTCATCGACCTAAGCGAACTTGAACCGACCCAAAATTAGAAGGAGGGAAAAGGGATGAACCGAGAGGATGAACGGAAAGAGGAACTAGATTTCCTCGCCGGCCAAAGGGTCGCGCTTTTCGGTCCCAAGGCCGTTCCCTTTTTCCTTCTCTCGCGCTCTCGGGTTCAAATCCCGAGAAAAAAGGAGGTGGAAAAGTGAGCACTAGGGGAATGGTGCTTTTTGGGGACGGCGATGGTGGCAACGTCTACCAGGCGTATTACAAGCATTGCGACAGCTACCCCACGGGTTTGGGCGTGGAGATCGTTAGGATCCTCAAGAGGCCGATAAAGAACGGCAAGGAGGACATAATAAACGAACTTGGGTTAGAGGACGAACACAAGCGGTTTTATGGGGTGTTCGGCGAGGACGCAGCGATGGCGGCCTTCAACTACCAAGGGGATCTAGAATGGATCTACGTGATCAACCTCGGACCCAGGACCTCGCTTCAGATATTCAGGACAAGCAACCCGGCCGTACGCGGCGGGCCGAGGTTCGTCTTTCCGGTGTGGGGCCGCTATTTGCGGTACATGCCTGGCGACATGCTGCACTTGTGGCAGGAGATGACAGAGGCCGAACGGATGGCGGGCATAGCGTTGGTGGCCATAGCCGCATACCATCGGGCCGTCCAGACCCAGGAGGAATAAACCAATGTCCCCCCTTTTTCTTTTTTCTTCTCACCTTCCAAAGTTTCATCTGTGGGATTCGATCCCACGGACGAGCCTAGGGGGGTGGAGGTGGTAGGATGAGGCTTTTCGGCTGGCACCTGTGGAAGTCTGGCCCTCACCTGGTCGAGTATTGGCGGGAGGTGGAACCCGGGGCGAGGATCCTAGCCCGGAGGTGGGAGACCCCCGAGGAGTACCACAGCCGGCCCAAGGACATGCTCACCGTCACCCTGCTGGGCCGGACCTTCACTATCAGGATGCCCTATGAAATC
>JAFCZZ010000608.1 GCA_019314085.1 Deltaproteobacteria bacterium
AAGTGGGAAAAGGAATACTTGTCGGATGATGATTGATATGATTCTCCACTTTTGTAGCGGGAGCTGCTCGCGCCAGACATTGGTTTACCCGAACCATCCCCGCCGGCGCCATAGCAGCCCCGGCTTCAGAAGTGGAGAGGACTTTCAGTGGCAATCCTGTCGCTGTAAGCGTTCTGATTATGTGACCTGACAAGTCGCGATTAAGCATGGTTGGAACGTGAGGACAATATTTGGTACGAGCAAAAAGATCCATATGAACGCAGTCGTGGCCCCGGACTCTAAACGGGGCGTTTTATTATGCCTAAAGTTTTCAAACCCGTAGATGAAAGAGTCGATCACTCAACCAGGCAGATAACCATCTCTTTGTCCGAAGGCCATTATAAGAAGTTGAAGTACTTGAAGGCGAAGACTAATATATCGATGAAGCGTTATGTCGAGGTGTGGGTTGGTAACGGTATTGATGAAGAGTTGGAAGAACACACTGCAGCTCTTCATTTGCGGGATACTAGGTTACAGGAGATAAGGAAGGAGTTTGGAGATACATGAAATATTTATTGGTGTTGCTTTTGTCAGGGTGTAGTCTTTTCACTCCTTCTGTCCCATCTGTTGTAGAGAGGATGGTGGAGATGGCGGCAGACCAGGCGATGAACGAAGCAGGTAAGGCGCTGTCTGAAGTTCCTATCAGCTGTGAGTTTGAGTATGATAGGCTGACCAAGATGATGCATATGTTATGCGAGGCCGACCTGAATGATTAACGACTCCAGTGATGGGATTTGCCGTTGCGCCTTAAAATGCCATCTCCGAAACGCAGACGATGAAACCGTATTATCTTTTGCGCGTCTTCTTTGTTTATGGCAGCATACCTTTTCGGCCGGTATGATACTAAGTAGACTCTTATTCCTAGCTTCAGGGCAATTGCCTTCACGTCTGACGGATGTGTTCTCAGAAACTTAGCGAGGTCGGATATGGTAAACGAATCTAAATCCATTATTCCAATTATAATCAATGAAGCGGATCTACGCAACCCTGAAAGGCTGGTGGTACAGTTACAGACGGTAATGTACAAGCACCGCAACAACAGCCAGTTTCTAATAACCATCCCTGAGAGAAATCCTCACCCGATTGTTACTGGATCGCAGGATTTTAACGATGACATCTAGTCTTTATATAGCACCATATACACTCTTCAACTGGTATGTGTATTTAGACTGGTTTAAACAGAGAGAGTTGGACCTTCCTTCCCAGCCTAAAGAGATGATACTTGTTGCTGATGAAGACACTGATGACCTTGTAGGGGGAGCATGTGTGTATCCTACTGAAGGTCCATGGGTGTTTATAGAGCATATGTCTTTCAAACCTGACCTCCCCAAGAGTCTCATCCTCCGTGGGATGTATCACGGCATGCAGGCCGCTCGTGGTCTGGGAGCTATGATAGGCAAGCGTCCTTTGATACACTCGAGTCATCCAAGCATAGATGCCATGTTAGCGCGTTGTGGGTACACCAAGAGCGAGATGACTTGCTGGTACACCGATCCTGTAACAAAAAGAAGCCCCCAAGAGATAGGAGAAAACTTGGGGGCTTCCGGGAGGGATGAAAGAACTGCTGAACAAGATGCCATTATGCCTGAAGAGAAGAATATACTGTCATAAAGGCTCAATATGGTCAGCTGGTTGCTAGCCATGCTCTTGAACAGCAGATTAAGTCAGTGGATGCGGTGTATTTCACCTACTTCTTCATGGAGCCCAACAAAAGGCGTGATCCTTCCAACTTCACATCTGGTGGTATCAAGATAATAGAGGATGCTTTGCAGTCAGCGGGTATCCTGAAGAATGATGGGTGGCGTAACGTTCTGGGGATATCGTCTTACTGGACAGTGGATAAGGATTGTCCTGGAGTGATGTTGTATATGACGGATTTTAGGCTTTCAGAGGATGAAGCTGACACTGTTTTGCTGCAAATAAAGGAGGGTGATGATGATTAGTAAAGTATACCTGGTAGTTAGAAGCATTCTTTCTGTACGAGAAGACGTATTGACGATTCCATTGCAGGCTTTTGACGATGCAGATGGAGCTAACGACCACTGCAAGAAGCTGGATGAAGCTGTCGAT
>JAFCZZ010000118.1 GCA_019314085.1 Deltaproteobacteria bacterium
CGGGAGCAGCTAGAACAGAAGGAGTAAATGGCTAAGTCAGGCATAAAGCACGCCGACGTTGGTGTTGAGCTAAAACGCTCTGAATGGGAATCTGAGGAATCCCACGAACTCGTTCACGGCGTGAGCTTCCCCGCGTCGCCGGTGGAGCGCCAGGTCTTCTACCGGGATGACCTTCATATGTGGTACCAGTACCGCAACAGTGCCTGGCGTGCTCTGGCCTCAGCAGGGGAGACCAAGCTCAACGATATCGGCGACGTCAGCGTACCCTCTCCAGCCGACGGCTATGTCCTCTATTGGGACAATGCCACCTCCCTCTGGAAGGCTAAAGCCCCTATCTTCACAAAGATACTCGATGCTGATCATGACACAGGCTTTGAAGTAGAGAAAACAGCCGACGAGGACAAGATCCGCGGCAAGGTCAAGGGAGTTGAGGCTTTTCATCTCAGTGATGTGGGCATCCTCACCCTAGCCAAGCAATCTAGTGCTAGGGCCTGGCTTGACGGAGACCAAACAGGTATTGCTGACAGTACGTGGACAAAGATAAACTTGAACGCCAAGACCCACGATATTCAGGGTGAGTTTGATATCGCGAACCATAAATTCACAGCTGCAGAAGCAGGCAAATATCTCGCAATCGCTGTAATTGCCTATAAACAACCAACCGTAGACCAGGCAGTTTATTACTGCAGTATATACAAGAACGGCGTGCACTACTCATCGACGCTTTGGTCTCCTAGTGGAACAGTGCAAATCTCCACACTGAACATGGACATAATTAGTCTCGCTGAGGGAGACTATTTAGAATTATACGCTTACCACAAAGCAGGAGTAAACCAAACCGCAAGAGGACTAGAGACATCAACCTTTCTGTCAGTTCAGAAGATAATGTAAGAGAACCGCCATGTTCAACGGCATTAAACCCAAAACCTTCCTCAGCAATGGAGGACATTATGTTTAGCACATGGAAAGAACGACACACCTTCATCATAGGCTTCTTTGAGGTCCTCTGTCCCTGGCCCGCCCGGACGTGGCTTTCAGGGGAGCGGCTGAATGAGCTCCTTAGCGAATATCACTACTACATGGCAGGGAGAGGCCTCGGCTTTATCTCCCTGTTGCTTATTTTAATAGGCTTAGCTAAACTATTTAAGGAGGTCCTTCTATGAAATGGCCACCAGATAAAATTATCGCCCTGACCCTTATCTGCGGTTGCCTGGCTCTCCTCTTTACCGGCATCGACGGTGAGGTAAAGAGCATACTCACTATAGCCGCTGGATACCTCTTTGGTGTAAGCTATAGTGAAAGGAAAATTGCAGGAGGTAAATAGCAATGGCTGAACTTTATCACGACGTTGACATTGTCGAGCGCACCGAGATCACCCGCGAGGGTAAGGTAGAAAAGGTCTACCGCATAACTGCCTCTACCGTCTCGGGAGTCCACTTCACCCTCGATATCGACGAGGCCGACTTCACGAAGGCGAAGGTTCACGAACTGCTCTCTAAAAAAGCAGCTCAGATAGAAGATATAAAGGCACTATAGGAGGAACTCCTCTATGCTGTCCACTATATTCTCTTATATACGCGGTAGGTTTCGCGCCCTCGCCAATAAATTCTCAGATATAGCCGACTGGTTTCTGGATCAGGGTTGGCCATGGTATTATCTCGCAACTCCTTTCCAGTCTCTAGAGAGCATAGCAGATAGAATAGCAGACTACTTTTATGACGCCTACAAAGCCGCCCGCACAATCGAGGATATCCTGGACGATGCCTGGAGCAAGGCAAAGCAGGCATTTAACTATGCCTATGACGTGCTCAGGGATAGGGTTAATGATGCCCTGAATCTTGCTCAGGATGCCTGGGACTATGCCTATGATGTGCTCAGTCGCAGGGTCAATGATGCCCTGGACGCTGCCGGTGATGCCTTTGACTGGGCTTATACCGCATATAAGAAAGCCCGGGACGCCTGGGATTATGCCTCTGGCTGGCTTACCGACCGCGCCAACGAAGCCTATAACAAGGCGGTCTGGGCATTCGACCAGATAGCAGCCGCGGTAACAGCAGCGACGCAGGAAATCTATGCCTGGGTCAAGGCCATCCCTGCCGAGATTAGGGCCTTCGTTGAAGGCGTTGTTGCTGATATAGGCGCGATAACGACAGATATAGTCCAGTCCTTAATCAATACTGCCATGGCCACTATAGCCGCCCCCATCAACCTCGTCAACCTGTGGTTCGACGATATCCAGGACTTCTTTAATGACCCGTGGGGCTGGATCTTCGGTAAGTTCACCGACTGGTTTTTAGGATCTGAGAAATGACATTGCCATCGGAGCGACTCAAGCAAGCTGTCGAGCATGTATTTACCGCTAAACCGGCTCCTGATAAGCCCTCCTGGAGCGAGCGCATAGCGTTATGGGGATTAGGAGTTATAGCCAAAGGCGCGGTAAAGTTCCTCGACGATGAGGAGCCCTCCGCCCGGGATAACGTCAAAGAGGTATTAGAGACTATACGGGATAACCCTAACACCCCACCACACGTTAAGGGCATAGTTGAACGAGCGCTTAAGCCTCACTCATGGATCCAGATAGTCATACTTATAGTCGCGGCCGTCGTCATGCTCGTACAGACAATGCAGACACTTTTCCCACCCGCGCTTAAGAGAATGGAGCAATCAGAGGAGAGAGTGGCACGAACCTACCGCCTCGACCCTATATCCGTCATAACCGCCTGGAGACGAGATAAGCCGGCATACGAAAAATACTTCGATGACCTCAGAGACCAGGGCTGGAGCGACGAGCGCATAGAAGCCCTCAAGTTCTTTACCCAGTTTATGCCCTCGGCTCAGGACCTGGTTACCTGGCAGGCTAAAGAGGTCTTTGAGCCTGACATGATTGCTAAGTACGGGCTGGATGATGAATTCGGGGAACTTGACCTGACCCTGTTTGAGAAGATCGGCGTCACAGAGGAGCAAGCCCGTAACTACTGGAGGGCGCACTGGGAGCACCCCGAACTCCGCACCATCATCGAGATGCTCCGCCGTACAGACTTTACCGAGAAGGATATGTGGGATTGGTTCCGCCTGGTTGAGATACCTCCCTTCTGGAGACAGAAGCTGATTGACATCTCCTACGAAGTGCCTACCCGGGTGGACGTCAGACGTTGGTGGGACATGAGGACCATAGACGAGGCACGTCTCCGTGAAATCTACGCCTGGCAGGGCTACCACGGCAAAGACTTGGATGATTATGTCCTCTGGACCAAGGTGTATGTCGCCTTCCCTGACCTCATCGCCCGCTGGAAAAACGGCTGGATCACCCTGGACGAAGTTCGTGCTGAGCTCGTCGGATATGGTATGCCGGCAGCCAGGGTTGAGGAGCTCCTCGAGACCAAATTCAAGGCAACTGCGGGAGATAGGACGACGGCTGAGCGCGACATCACCAAGACCGACATCATCAAGGGAGTCAAGAAGGGCGTAATTACCCGGGGTGAGGGCATGGAGCTCTTAATGGATCTGGGCTATGACGAGTCTGATGCCGAATATATCCTGGCCATTAACATACCGGAGGACGAGGAGGACGTGGTAGTCAAGCAGAGGGAGCTGACCAAGACCGATATCCTCAATGGGCTCAAGGCAGGGGTAATCACTGAGGACGAGGCCCTGGCAAAGCTACTCGAGCTCCGCTATACCCAGTTGGATGCGGAGTTCCTGTTGAAAATCTACAGGGCGACCATAACGCCGCCGGCAGAGCCCAGGGAACGGGAGGCGTCCAAGGCCGATATCGTCCTAGCCGTAAAAAAGGGATTAATCACACCAGAGGACGGCTACCTCATGCTCCAGGACATCGGCTTTACACCCGAGGCTTCACAGTTTATACTTATGGTTAGGGCTGAGGAATCGCCGTTCAGTCCTATGTCGTACCAGGAGTTTAAGGACGTAACCGGCAAGTGGAGGAAAGCAGTCGGCATGGCATCTGAAGCGCTAACTGAGAAAATTAGACAGGCAGCCGCCGAGGTCGTCAAGCTCACCAAAGACCTTGAGATCTTAAAGACCAGGGTCCGTGAGGAAGAGGCAAAGCTGGTCAAGGAAGAGGTCCTCCCCGCTGAGGCCACCGCCCGGCGAGATGAACTCCGCGTTGCCCTCCACCGCGCCGAAGCGGCGCTGGCAGCAGCCCAGACCAACTACGATGCCCTGGTAGCCGAGTGGAGGCATAAGGAGATCTAAAATGATTACCTGGGAGGAAGTTTGTGAGCTGGGGAAGACTACAAGTGCACCAACCCGAGGATGACGACTACCTCGACGAGGATGAGGACGAGGAGGACCGCTAAAATCCCCCTCACACCTCAATCACCTCTCAAAAAAGTGCCCGTCTTCTCACCCCCCCTGACTAATTACACTCAAAACATTTTTTACCCCCCCAAAAATCGCCTCTCAGAGCACTTTAATATCTAACTTATCATGTCATTGCGAGCGAGGCGAAGCAATCCCGTCCCCTGATTTTCCCCCTATTATGTCAAATACCCCCTTGACAACCATTTCCCCCATATGTTACACTAATACCAAAAGTGGTTAGCACCTTAACAATCGAATAATTAACCAAGCCACCTTGTAAGGCAGTGGCTTGGAGGAAGAATGAAAGAGTGTATTCAGAAGTTAGCATCCTTGCAGCAAGGCTGCAAGGATGAATTTCGGGCAATACAGGAGTTAGCCTCTGTGTTGCCCGAAGAGATAAGCCCAGTAATCTCCAAGGAGGAGGTTGTTTTAGAGCCTCCCCCCCAAGGAGATTACGGGGACTCTAAGTCCTTGAGGATAACTCCTCAAGGCTTAGAGTGGTTGAGGAGGAGCGGTGAGATGGTAACAACAGCTTACCGCTTCAACTCGGGCGAGGCTAGCCCAGAGCTAGCCTCACAAATCCTGAATTCCTGGTTCGAATACTGGGCCAGGATTCAAAAAGAGTTGGCCGAGACCCGGAAGCAGCTAACTCTCAGAAATCGACAAATCCGGGACTTGCGACGGCAGCTTCGCAAGTAAAGCCAAAAACTGCCCGCTGACAATTCGGCCACTGCCGTTAGCAGAAATCGCCGACAGGCACTCTGCTTATGAGGTGGCTTTTTTATTCTTGCAATAATGGAAAGGAGGGTGTGTGCCAATGACATTAAACAAAGCCATTGAAATCCTCCAGCTTCTTTGTGCTGGATGGGAAGCAGGACCAAAAGGTGATGCGGTAGACGCTATTAAACTCGGGCTTGCTGGATTAGAGGCTATCCGCTTCGCTCGCAATGGGAATTCCTGGCACCCCAGGGCATTACTCCCTGGAGAGAAGCCCGAGAATAAAGAACAGAGAGGTTAGCGCTTATGACACTAAAGGAAGCCATCGAGATTCTAGAGACATTGTGCGGTGCTTGCTGTCACCCAAGCAGCTTACGCGAGAAGGATGCTCTTAACCTAGGCATCGAAGCACTAAAACGATGGCAGCTTCAAAAGCAACTCCCTGATAATGTGATTTGGGAGACGCTGCCGGGCGAGACCGAGGAGTAAAATGAGACTAGAGAGTATTAAAGCACAAACACCCAGGGAGACCGAGATCCGCCGCCAGGCACACGCTAAAGCGGTCCTCAAAGGCATTACCATGCGCCAGGCGGTATTCGAAGCCCTGGAGTTGTGGCTAAAGGAGCAA
>JAFCZZ010000609.1 GCA_019314085.1 Deltaproteobacteria bacterium
TTTTTCCTCTCATTTTATGCACCGATATTGTCCTATCCTTATCAGCTCTGCGTTTGCCAACCATACTTTCTTGACTTTTAATTTACACATCAATCCTCTCGACGTCTAAACACTAGGTATATAACTATCAGCAATGCGATAATTGTGAAAATTATAAGTACGAGTTCAAATCCTAATTGCCACCCTGGCGGGGTCGACGTTACGGTCGGCGTGGGCATTTCTGCTACCGGGATTGTGGGAGTTGGCGTAGCTCCTATTACCTCGCCGGTTATCGCGAAGACTGAGAAGCCCGGCGTCTGTGCGGTGATATACACATATGCATCATCCTCGCCAGTGAGCTGCGTGGGTAGCGGGTTCCACCTGCCGTCATGGTATCTATTCAACCTTATCGTTGACCTATCAACGTTGTTGTCATCGATCCATGACCGATCAACTTTACATGTGATCTTCGCATCTTTGATATCTATATCCTCGGCGTTTTCAACGCTTATATTAAGGTAACTGTATACTTCCCCATGTGGTGTCTCTGCTATGATAGTTGGCTTGCCCCCTAGTTTCTGTACATCTATCTCCACATCGCTAACGGTGTTGACCACCGATATCTCGAGCTTTAGTACGCCGGTCGCATCGGATTCACTGTACATCTATCTCCACATCGCTAACGGTGTTGACCACCGATATCTCGAGCTTTAGTACGCCGGTCGCATCGGATTCAGCTCGCTCGAAGGACACCACTTTGCTCTTACCGGCTTCTACCGTTCCGACATCCTTCGTGATTTGAACCACTACCGTGACCGGTGGGGAGCCACCCGAGCCACCCCCCGCACTTAGCCTTGTTATCGTCATCGTGCTCGCCGCCGAATTGCCAGCTGCATCGGTTGCCGTTACTGTTATGGTGTTCGCTCCAACTGAAAGGGGTAAGGTTGCTGAAAACGCTCCAGCATAGGTATCAGTAAAGGTGATATTTACACTCACTCCATTGACTGTGACGGTTGGCGTTGAGCCAGTTCCGTTCACATCGCCCGAGATCGTCGTCGAGCTTGCATGGGTGAGAGTGCCTTCCGAGCTCGATATTATCAATGTTGGATTCATGGAATCTTCTATTATGACAACCGAATCACCATCGCCCACGTTGCTTGCGCTATCTTTCCCTCTGATTTCCAGGGTGTTGACAGCGTTTTGGATTAGGGTGAAGTTGAATCCAGTTACGTTTGTCTCTGGGGTATCGGTCCAATCGGCATACTGCCCACCCTTCAGTTGATAGCAGTCGAAATTAATGTCGGTGCTTTCTGCGGTTAGATAGACCAGTAGATAGTCTGCGTTGACCGCCTGGGAGAGAGTTTGAATGACTGGTGTTGTCGGCACGACATCTGCATCCAAGACATATACATTGCCATCATCCGAGCCAAAGACGATCTCCAGAACACCATCCTGATCTATATCGGCAACCGCTGGCGAGGAGACAATCCAAGAACTGGTGACAGTTATCGGAAAATCGGAAACGCTCGTTCCGTCATAATGCCAGGCATAGACCTTGCCATCCTTACAGCCAACCACGACTTCCAACTTGCCATCGCCATTCAAGTCACACAGTGCGGGCGTGGACCATACCTCACCGCCAGTCGGCTGGGGCCAGCCTGGCATCGGGGTGCCGTTGCCATAAAAGGTATAGACTTTCTTATAATCTGATCCAACCACGACTTCGTTGCTGCCATCACCGTCTATATCTCCGATCACAGGTGAGGAATACAAGATTGGATCGGTAGTTCTGAACCAGAGCAGCGAACCATTGCCATGCCAGGCATACACACCAGATTGCGAGGATACCACGACATCGTCGATGCCATCCCCATCGAGATCGCCCACTGCAGGCGAGGACTCCCATAACTCTCCTACATCCTTGGGCCAACCATCCACAGCAGAGCCATTGGCGTGCCAAACATAGACCCCATCACCATATGATGTAACGACGATCTCTGACATCTCATCTCCATCGATGTCTCCAATCGCTGGCTTGGAGGATATGATGCCGCTCGTAGATTTCGACCAGCTCAGCACATTTTCCTTGTACACGTACACACTACCGTCCTTGCAGCCAAAGATGATTTCAGCCTTGCCATCACCATCGATGTCGTTCAGCACGATGAAGTGGGATGAGCTGTCGATGGAGTTGGGCGAAAACTTGGGATTTCCATCACCATCCCAGGCATATAGATAAGGAACGTAATCCGTCT
>JAFCZZ010000119.1 GCA_019314085.1 Deltaproteobacteria bacterium
CATCCACGATTGGACTCCTTTTGAAGTGATTGAATATAGGTATCAAGCATTAACATAATTAGTGATCCAACATTTAATATGCATACCGCATACTATACCGGTCTGAACAAGATATCTTCTTTGGATAATGTTTTCCCTACACGAATATTTCTTTAAAATCAAACAATTATCTAATTACCTGAAAGCGGTCGGCTGAAGTGTTATGTCAATTCTTTTATAATATGCTTCGCAAGGATTTCGTCTATATCATTATGCCTTGGCACAGGTTGCTTCTTGCCGGTTTTAGGATTACTGTAAAGGTCGTGTCGTTTGCCGTGTCTCAGAAGAACACATCCGACAGAAGTGATTTTTTTGATGAGGTCTTTCCTTTTCATACGGCAAAGGTGAGTTCTTTAACCTTATGCTCTGCCGGAACATTGTCCATTGTCATCAGAATATATGCATCTTTCATGTTTTCTTCAAGTTCTTCAAGCGTCTTTCCCTGAGTCATTATGTCGGGATATTCAACAAGCTTTCCCACCCAGAAATTTTCACCTTTCCAGTAAATCATTTTTAATTTTGTTTCCATTACAACACCTCACCTCATCGATAATTTTCTGCAATGGTAGCACAAAATAAAATTGTATTCAAAACAGTAATAATTTTTCACAATTCAGCTCCGGGAAGGCCTGATCTTGTCCTTAATCCTTGCAGTGAAATTCAGGAAATCCTCCAAGATGAGATAGAGGCTCGGGATGAGGAGCAGAGTGATGAATGTCGCGACGAGTACCCCGTAGCCGAGACTGACCGCCATAGGGATCAGGAACTTTGCCTGGAGGCTCCTCTCCAGAATGATCGGAGTCAGCCCCGCGAAGGTGGTGAGTGACGTGAGAATGACGGCCCGGAATCGCAGGGTTCCTGCCTGTGTGACCGCGTCGTGCGCGGTGGCGCCCTCCCGGCGAAGCCGGTTCGTTGCATGAATAAGGACAAGTGCGTCGTTGACGACGACGCCCGCCAGCCCCACGATCCCGAAGAGGCTGATGAAGGTGATGTCAATCCCCATGATGAGATGCCCCGCGACGGCCCCAACGATGCCGAAGGGGATTGCCATCATGACAACAAAGGGTTGGGTGAACGATCGGAAGGGGACGGCCAGCAGTGCATAGATACAGAAAAGGGCAAACACAAAGCCTGTCTCGACATCGCCCAGGGATTCCTTCTGTTCCTTTCCCTCTCCCTCCATGGAATACCGCAGACCGGGGTACCGGTAGGTGAGATCCGGGAGGAATTTTTTCTCAATGGTCTGTCGCACCTCATTGGCTTTGGTGACCGTTTCATCCACGTCGGCATAGACCTTGATGACACGCCGCCTCTGGGCGGGCTCGATAGAAACGTACCCCTGTTCCATCGTGACATCGGCCAGCACGCTGAGGGGGATCTCCGATCCGTCGGCGGTACGAATGCGCATCTCTTCGACCTGTCCGGGAGACCTTCGCTCCCGTTCGGGGTAGCGGACCATGACCTTGACCTCGTCTGTGCCCCGCTGCATGCGGAGGGCTTCGGCGCCGTAGAAGGCGTGGCGCACCTGCGTGGCGATATCGTTGAGGGTCACCCCCGTACTACGGGCGGTCGGTTTCAAATTGAGTTGCATTTCCTGTTTCCCGGGCAGAAAGCTGTCACTGATATCGTAGACGCCGGGGTAGCTCTTCAGCTCCTCCTTTAGCTCCTCGGCGGCCGACAGGAGACTTTCGTGTTCATCCAGTGAAAGGTGGACTTCGACCGATTTCCCCGCGCTGTGCAGGACGCTCTTGAAGGCGATTGATTCGATCCCCGGAATCGTCCCCGCATTCTGGCGCCAGAGCGCCGCGAGTCTGGCCGTGCTTGTCTTCCGTTTTTCTCCTTCCAGCACCTGTATCCAGATGTGGGCGAGGTGTGCTCCCGTATCGGCCAGGCCTCCGCGCTCGTCAACCTGTGCACCGATCAGGGAAAAGCTGTGCTCGAAGAGGGGGGCTGAGCCGGGATGCTCCCGGTCCGCATCCGCCAGGGTCTTACGGGCGGTATCCACCAGGTATCCGACCACGTCGCCCGTCTGCTCCAGGGGGGACCCCGCGGGCATAGTGAGAGAGCACTCCAGTATATCACCCTCTACCTTTGGAAAGAAGGTGAAGCCTACAATCCCGCCCTGGAAGATCCCCACAGTGATCAACAGCAGGGCTATACCCAGTGCCACCGTGGCATACCGCCACCTCGCGCAGAAGTCAACCGCCCTCAGGTAGGGGCCGTTGATAAAAGCCCGCAGCCGGCGCGCCGTCCACTTCTCCCTCTGTTCCCCGGAACCCTGCCGGGGTCCAGCATGCCTGCCTCCGGACAGATGAGAGGGCAGGATGAAGAGCGATTCGACCAGAGATCCGAACAGGACAACCATGATCACGATCGGTATGTTGCGCATCAACTTTCCCATCATACCGGTTGCTATCAGAAGCGGAGCGAAGGCCGCCATCGTGGTGAGGACGGAGAAGATGACCGGGTGCCCAACCTCAAGGGCGCCCTGGGTTGCCGCCTCCAGGGGGGGGAGTCCCTCCTCCTGTTTTCGGAATATGTTCTCCCCGATGATAATGGCGTCGTCAACCACGATGCCCAACACCATGATGAAGGCGAACAGGGAGATCATATTGATCGTTACGTCCAGAAAGGGGAGCGTGGCCAGCCCCGCCAGGAAAGATATGGGGATCCCAAGGGTCACCCAGAACGAGAGCCTCGCGGTGAGAAACGATCCGAGTATCAGAATCACGAGGACCAGGCCGATGGCCATGTTCTTGAGCAGAAGCTGGAGGCGGCTGTGCAGTATCTCCGATATATCGGCAAAGAAGGCGATTTCGACGCCCGCAGGGAGAGAGGGCCCGATATCGGCGACGTACTGTTTTACCTTCCGGGCGACATCGAGGGCGCTTTGGTCGGCTACACGGAAGACCTCGATCATGGTTGCGGGTTTGCCCTGGAAGCGTGCGAAGATATCGACATCTTCAAAACCGTCACTGAGGGTCGCGATCTGGTCGAGGGTCACCTTGCTGCCGTCGGTATGGGTGATAACGGCAACATCGGAGAATTCCTCGGCGTAGTACCGTCGGCCCTTGGTACGGATCAATATCTCACCGCCCCTCGCCTTGACGCTTCCCGCCGGGAGATCGAAACTTGCCCGCCTGACGGCATCCGCTACCTTGCCCAAAGTCAGATTATATCGACGCAGTGTCTCCTCGGAGATCTCAATATGAATCTCCTCATTGCGCGTACCCAGGACCTCGGCCGAGGTAATACCCGGCAGGTTTGTGATGTCGTCCTTGGCCTTTTCGGCGAGGTACTTGAGGGTTGCAGCCGGGACATCGCCATAGACGGCGACGTCAATTACCTGTACCCGCTGAAGCACCTCCCGAACAACAGGTTTTTCCGCCTCCTCCGGGAATGTGGTGATACGATCGACCTCGGCCTTTACCTCATCGAGGAGTTCCTGGATGTCCCACCCCTTGATGACCTGAACGATAACGACGCTGATCCCCTCTTTTGATGTGGAATCGATGCGCTTGATACCGGAAAGGCCAGCCACCCGTTCCTCAATCCGGCGGCTGATGGCCTCTTCCACCTCGGCGGGCGAAGCCCCTCGGTATTCGGTGGTTATGGAGATCCTGTCGAGAGAGGTTTCGGGGAACACCTCCAGCTTTATGGAGAAGAGCGTGAAGATCCCGGCAATGACCAGAAACAGCATGAGCAGATTTGCCGCGACGTGATTTTCAGCGAACCAGGTAATCATACCTTTCATGATCACTCCTTCTCCAGTACCGTGCGAACAGTCATACCATCCGTGGGGGCCTTGAGGGTTGAAAAGACGATTATCTCGCCATCCTCAAGGCCGGATTCGATAACGACCTCTTCTCCCTGATGACGGGCAACTCTGACTGTCCGAAAATGGAGGATACCCGTATCATCCACGGTCCACACGATATTCCCCTGGCGGAGGGCTGCCCGCGGGATGATGGCAGCACCGGGCAGCACTCGTCCCTTGATGTCAACGGTCACGAAAAGACCGATTGCAAGGGGCGGTTTGGTCGCGTACGGTTTGTCAACCCGGACAATGACGGTGATCATCCGGGTCCTTTCATCCACCTTCCCCTCGGCGCGGACGATCGTTCCCGAAAAGGTCAGTTCCCGCCCCGCAATTTTGGCATGAATGGTGGCAGGGGAGCCGGATGTGCCTCCCGGTGTAAATCCGGGGACATCAAACCAGAAGAGGGTTTTGTCCTCCAGCGGCAGGGCGATCTCTGCCGCCTCAGTAGAAAAGAGCGTCGCCAGGCTCTGCCCCGGTGTCACATATTGACCTGCGTCGACGGTTTTTTTGCTGACGCGGCCATCAAAGGGTGCCTTCAAGGTGGTCCTTTCACGGTTCAAAAGGGCCTTCTCCAGATCGGCGAGGCCGGCTTCAAGCCTGGCCCGGGCTGCCGCAAGCTGCGGTTTTTTGGCCACCAGGGGCGGGGGCTCTTCGACGGTGCGAGAGGTGTCC
Source organism: Deltaproteobacteria bacterium (assembly GCA_019314085.1). The sequence continues at coordinate 4,532 of JAFCZZ010000119.1, forward strand.
GGGTAGTGACTCCGCCACTCTTCCTGTGCCACCAGCGCTTCCTGCTGAATGATCTTCAGATTGCTTTCCGCGTCCTTCACCTGTGCCTTCGCCAGGGTAACGGCCAGTTCATAATCGACAGGATCTATTGCAAGAAGTGCTTGCCCCTTGGTGAACGTGCCACCATTGACCAGGGCGGGAGAGGTGCGGAGGATCTTGCCGCTGACCTGCGGAATGAGACTGATTTCCCTCAGCGGGTTCACCGTTCCCTCACCCCGGATCGTGATGGCCTGTGGTCCTGTCGTGACCTCCATTACGCGAACCATGGGTACCGGAACGGAGGGTTCTACCTTCTCAAGCCCGGATTTGCTCGCCGTCAGCGCACCCATAGCGAGGATTCCGACGATGACGAGTGCCACGCTTACGATGATATGAATGCCACGTTTTCGTTTTTGGTCCATTGTCTTTTCTCTGGAAGGTTGGTTTTCAGTCATGGGTTGTCCGTTCCCTTTCATTCATTTCGCCCCCCGTTTTTTTGCTCCGCGGGTCCCCCCATCCGCCGCCTAGGGCGCGGTGGAGTGTTACCCGGTTGCTGAGGATGGCCAGTTCGACCAAGACCAGGTTTTCTTCAGCCTGAAAGCGTGCCTGCTGCGCATCCAGCACGGTAAGGTAGCTGGCAAGGCCCCGTTCGTATCGTTTTTCAGCCACCCTCTGCGTCGCCCGCGCTTCGGCCAAAAAGGTCAAGACCTTCTCTCTCTTCTCGATCTGTTCCCTGCGTGTCAGGAGGGAATTTTCCACCTCAGAAAAGGCGGAAAGGACGGTCTTGGCGTAATCGGCCATGCCCTGTCGAAACTGAGCCTCCGTGGCGCGTTGCCCGGCCTTGAGCTTGCCCGCGTTAAAGAGGGGATGAAGCACCCCGAAGGTGATGTTCCATGCGTCGTTTCCCGGTATGAACAGTCGATCGAGCTCACTGCTGGAATACCCAAAACTTCCCGTCAGCGTTATCGCGGGAAACCGGCTGGCCTTGGCGACGCCGATCTTCGCGTTCAGTGCGCGCAAAGCTGCCTCGGCCGCTCTGATGTCGGGCCTGCGCAGGAGGAGATCGGAGGGCAGGCCCGCCGGCACGGGGGAGGGGAGGGTGAAGTAG
>JAFCZZ010000610.1 GCA_019314085.1 Deltaproteobacteria bacterium
GAGCATTATAGGGATGATAAGGGCCAGGATGTACATGGCCAACATAGTACCCCCTACCATAAGGGAGATGGGTCCGGCCTCCTACTTCGCGTGGCTGGTGCTGGCAAAGCACGTACTGGACGACGCGGCTATCCTGCTCAGGAGGGTTCCCGTGGTGACCGCGCCCCCGGCCCCGAGGGTCGCACCCGCACCTGTGTACGCACCGCCGGCGTGGGTTCCCCCGGTAACACACGAGGTCAGGGAGGAGGAGGGGAGGCTGGTAGTCAAGGTTAGGTTCAACATAGACGGTAGGGTCAGGGGAAGGTACGATGTCTACCCGAGCTTCATGAACGTGTCGGTCACATGGCCCGTGTACTACTTCTACTACGTGCCCCTCCCCAGGGCTGTCAGGAGGCAGCTGGCGAGCATGTACGACGAGGAGAAGAAGGAGCTGACGGTGATACTGGAATGATGTATGCTTTCACGCATCTCGTTAACCCCTACTTTCTAACTGGTGCAAGGATTGATACTAGGTTAGCTGGTACGATAACTGGGTGGGCGTGTAAAACGTTGACTAGAGTGCTTGATAGGTACAATTGCAGTTACGAGGTTTACAAAGTGAGCGGTACCATAGGAGTGGTCATAGATGTGTGGACTGTTGATCTAGAGGAACTCAGGAGATCTGGTGTAAGCGAAGGGGAAATTAGGAGTAGGTTGGCATGGCATTGCCGTGGATCAATACACATTAATGAGCTGTCTGTCGGCGATACGGCAGAAATATATGGCGACATACCATTCATGTTGCCTAGTGCATTAATGGTGGCTTATGGAGTGCCCATTACCGTACCGTCACCCCTTGATAGGTGGAAGTTCCTGTTGAAGAGCGTAATAGATATACCGCGTCACGTCTCCCATCTAATCCGTCAAATACATGTGCATCTGTTGCTGGGGATGTCGTCCGTTCACTTCAACATAAGTGGCATGATTACGCGTAGAGATGCCGAGTACGTCGCTTTTGGGTTGGGCGAGATGATAGGTAGGCTGAAAATGCTATCAACATCCGCAATCAGCAACATGAGGGAGTACGTCAGATCCAAGATCGCCACGCAGTCCCACACAGGTGTGGTTCACTACGCCTCCCGCTACTCGCCTATGGTAGCTACAATTCCAGCACTCGTTTAAGCTATGATAATTTTTTACCCCGTTTTTCAGTAGTACTCACGGGGCGTGATTATGTACCCATATTACGACCCATTCTTAGAAATCGAGAACGAGATAAAAAGGGTGCTTGAAGAGCTCAGGAGGATGGAGGAGAGGATAAGGCTCGAAATAGCCAGGGCACGCCAGCTCCTGCAACATGCCAGGAGGGTGGCCCTGCTGTACGGAGGCAGGAGGTACCTCCCCTCGGGGTACGAGATCTGGTACAGATCTCCAAACCTGTACTACTATGAGCGGTACCAGCATCAAGCTTGGTACCACCCAACGGCGGCACACCATCTTGACAACTTCTCTGCTGTCCCTTCCAGATATAGCCCATACTCGCCGCGCTAGGGGGAATTGTTGCCGATTTCGAGGGCTTGATCATCATGCCCAAGGAGAACGTGCTGGTGCGCGGGGGACTAATACGCGCGGGCAACGACTACTGGATATTGACCTGGGACGGGATGATACAGCACACCACCCTCCGCTTCCTCCTAAGGGAGGGGGCGGTGAGGTGCTTCCTGATCTCGCCCAGGGAGAAAGTGTGGGTGATACTCGACTTCCCGAAGTTCGAGTACGTGATGAACAGGACAAAGCACCCCTACATCATCCACCCCACCGCCGTACTCTTCCTTCGCTACTCAAGGGGTGGCTTTCTGAAACTCAATACGCCACCACTCTGCCCCTAATTGTATGGTATTCTTCTGAGCGGGTAAAGGCGTTAAATTTAGCCAGAATTTAAGTAGATCTTTCTATTTGATCATGCTTGGTGAGGTCTTGGTGGCCTCCGAGTTTAAGAATCTGGAGTGGAGCATGAAATTGATAACAGACGACG
>JAFCZZ010000611.1 GCA_019314085.1 Deltaproteobacteria bacterium
CCGAGGTGGAGACCGCAGTCGCGGCCGGCGAGACCGGCTCTGTCAACAGCATCGACTCCTGGAGCTGCTAATGAACTTCAACGACCACAGAATCGTCACCCTGAACTGCGGCGTCGGCCGCGACTCCATCACCATGCTGTGCCTGCTCTTCGAGCGCAACCTCGAGGTAGAGGGGCTGGGCAAGCTCGGGCCACAGGACATCGACTGCGTCGTCTTCTCCGACACGGGCTGCGAGTGGAGACACACCTACGACCTGATCCCAACCCTCCGCCAGCTCTGCAACGCCCATGGCGTGCGTTTCATCATCCTGGAGAAGGGCGACGGCGAAGAAGTCGACGTCGAGGGATGGCTCGACATCGAGCGCAAGGCCAGGACCGGCGGTTACCACATCCGACCCAGCGTCATGGCAGACTTCCAGTCCCGCGCCACCGTGGCCTCCCTGGGAAAAGGCGACTGCACCGACAACCACAAGCTGTGCCCCATCCGTCGGCTCGTCAACGACATCTCCCTGGTCCGCTTCGGACGCAACAACCGCTCCTACTCCTCCCTGGTCCGCAAGGGTGAGCGACACCTCGGCAACGGCAAGGGACGCACCCCGGCCTACCTGACCGAAGCCTACCCGCTCATCACCATGAACATCAGCAAGCCCGACGAGGCCGTCGTCCTGGAGAGGTGGGAACTCAACCACGTCATGAAGAGCGGCTGCTTCATGTGCCCCTACCAGCCCGCCGGATGGTACTGGGCCCTGTCCGTCACCGACCCCGCGACCTTCGCGGCCGTCGTGGAGTACGAAAAAGTCGCCCTCGAGCGCAACCCCCGGATGCGAGCAACCGGGGCCAAGGTTCCCGTACCTCAGATGGTCGCCAAATGAAGGCCCTCAGAAACGACGCCAAGACCTCTCCGGTTTCCAAGACCCCCCCTGTTACCGCCTGATATCCCTCAGTTCTTAGCTGACGAATTTGGTTGCCACCCAGTGGTACCCTGATGTATATTTAGAGCATGGCTAACGACAACGACAACGGGACCCGGAACCTCAACATCGTAGACCTCTGCTGCGGCATAGGAATGGCCACCCTCGGCTTCCAGGCCGTCGGCTTCGACAGCCTGGAGGGCGTGGACAACAGCGCAGAGCGGGCCGAGGCCTTCTCCGACAACACCGGCCGCGAGGGCGTCCTGACCGAGCAGGACATCTACGTTGAGGCCTGGCAGGCCGAGCCTTACTGCAAGGTCGACGTCGTCGTCACCGGCCCGCCTTGCCAGGACGACAGCCCCCTCGCACGGCTTCATGAGGACCAGGGGCGCGGCGTCGTGAAGGCCCCGGCCCTGGCAGCCGCGGCAAGCTACGAGCCCACCTTCATCGTCATGGAAATGTGCGGCGGCAAGTGGGTCGAGTGGTGCAAGGAAATGGGCGCAACCCAGATCGAGACCCTGGTGGACAGCGCCCTCGGCGGCGCGACCGACCGCAAGCGCACCTTCGCCATCTGGGGCCCCTGCCAGCTCGACATCCGCCCGGTAGGTCCGGCGCAGAGCTGGGACGAGGTCCTGGGCATCGAGGACAAGGGAGCCGTCCTGGGCACCGAGACCAACAGCAAGGCCAAGCGTTGGAAGTACGCCCGCGCAGTCGGTCGGCCCGCCAACACCGTGACCGGCGGCGGCAGCAACTTCCAAATCAAGCTGAGCGACGGCAGCATCGTCAAGACGACCCTCGAGGAGAAGGCCGCGCTGCAGGGCTTCCCCGGTCTCAAGCTCGACGCCATCGTGGGAGCCGAGCGGGATCGCAAGGGCAAGCGCGAGGGACCCTGGCGAGCCAAGAACATCGCCATCGGCAACGGCTGGACCAAGACCTTCGGCATGGCCATCGGCCGGGCCGTCCAGGAAGCCCTGGAAGGTGTCAACCCGGACGAGTGTCATCCGGTGCAGTTCAGCTCGCGCCACTCCTACTGCCCCACCTGCGGCGCAGCCCTCGAGTCCGGCGACAGCACCTGCCACTACTGCATGATCGAGCTTGAGCAGACCGTCCCCGAGCGCACTGACCCCGTCATCGACTGGGAGCAGGTCCGCGAGGGAGCCGAGGAAGCAAAGAACGTCGAGGAGACAACCGAGGACGACGACCGGGCCGAGTGGGTCACTGGCTGCCGGCCCGACTACAACGACGACCCGACGACCTGCTACGTCATCATGATCCGCGCCCCGGGCGACCCCGAGCGCGGCGACCGCCTCTCACGCCGCCCAACCGAGGGTGGCCCCGGAGAGCAAATCGCGAAGCTCAACAGCCTGAAGCGCACCTCCCTCGCAGACCTCCGCAACGTCGTCCTGAACCACATGGCCGATGGTGAGAAACGCACCATGAACCGGATTGGCGTAGAGCTCTGGAACAAAACCGCCGACATCCTCTGCAGCGGCACCAGCAATGGCAAGAGCCAGTCCAGCAACGTCGAGGA
>JAFCZZ010000004.1 GCA_019314085.1 Deltaproteobacteria bacterium
GTCTGCTCTGTATGTGGCTTGCAACGATGCGGACTGCTTCCAAGGGGCTGCAAAAAGCTCAAAAAAAGAAGCCGTAGAGGCCGCCGAAAAGCTTTTAGGCCGTAAATTTGAGAGAGTGCCAAAATGAAATCCCCAAGACGCTGGAAACGCCCTGAAGACTTCACCCTGCAAGAGGGTGTTTTTTACAATCTCTTGCAAAAGGTAGAAGGTGGCCTAGCCCGGGAGCTGCCTCATAATTATAGCTGGTATCCGGGGGATGCCCAATTCCATTCAGGGGAGCAAGCCGTAGAAATGGTGGAAGTTTTGGGCTTTGTTGAAGCTGACGGCACAAGCCCCGCCGAAGACTTCACTTTTTTGCAGGCCCCGGAGCTGAGCCCAAAAACCCGAGAGGAACCCCCGCAGCCCCTGAGCATGTCAACCAAGATATTTTTCACTATGCTGTGCTGCTGCACTTTCTCTTGCGCTTATCTGGGAGTAGCTTTTATACACTCCCAGAGCATAAAAATTGCACAGACCTCGCAAGAACTCAAAGAAACCACCCGCAGCCTTGACGAGTGCCGCCGAGAGACGACCTTTGGCCGATGGGTTGCCCGAACTATCTGTGAAGATAAAAACCCCGTGGCGGCCTGTACAAGGGCCGGGTACTTGGAGCCGTGATGCTTACTCAATCCCAAGCCCACAACGCCCTAATGCGGGAGGTGGTAAGAAGCGCAGCCTATACTACAGGAGGTCACCGGGCATGGCTTCGGGCCGTAGCAGGCAACCTGCCACCCCGGGGCGTGCAAAAGCACCTTGAAGTCGTGGCCGAAATGCAGCCCCTGAAATACCGCAAGCATCTTCTACGGCAGATTATTGGAGAGTTGAAATGATTAATATCTTGCGAATGCCCATAACCGGCAACTTCCCCCCGAATACCGGATGCATGAAGCCCCGATTCCCGAAAAGGCGCACCCGGCGGGGCCCGGTTTCGGTGCCATATTTGGACCTAGACCCCGGAACATACTTGATAACATTCGTCAAAGAGTCGGGGGCCAAACGGACGTACAAGCTAAAAACTTGGATAAGCCCTTTCGGTTGGGCCTATGAGCTTAATGCAGTGAAACCACAGCCGGACGGAAAACCCACACCACAACTTGTAAATGATTTGCTGCGGGAGCTGAAATGATTTCAGAAAAGGCGCTAGAGGCCCTAGAAGAGCACGGGCTAGAGGTGCAAGGCCCCCGCTATGTTAGTCCCGCAGATAGGGTTTTCATAACACGCCATGGTGAAATGGTGAAGATAACGCACTTTCACAGGGTAGAGGCTTTTCTACTGAGCCTCCCGCCCAAAGGACAAAATTAAGATGAGCTTTTTAGAGTATCTCGCCCCCCACATCGGTTTTTTAATCTTGGGCATCCTAATAGGCTTTAGATTAGGCTTTGGTGACAGCATCCCACAACCCCCGCCCTGTGGCACCTATGCGCAGCTCTTAGAGGTCTCGAAAATCACGCCCCAAGAGTATCTTGATGGCAAGAGGCCTCACGATGTGATTTTGACTCATGCACAATGTGACCTCCTGCACGCCCCAGAGGGCTTTGTACACTCCACAGGAGGCACCTACAAAGACGCAAGGGGCAATAGTTGGGCCAAAGTGGATGATAAGTGGGTAACGGTTAGCCCTCCACCTTATGATACTTTCGCGGTCTCCCTTAGCCCCGGGACTTTCTTTTCCCGGCGGGTTTCGGGGTACTTGCTAACCTGTAACTTAACTGAAGACTCGCGGGCTATGTATTGCACCTATGGGGCTAAGAAATGAGAGTCTTAATAGAGGGTATTGGCACCTTTGACAGCATGTTTAAAGCCCGAAACTGCCCTCTGGTCTCGGGTTTTGTGTTGGGGCATAATGGCCGGGGTCGTGAAATAGTGCTCACTCGTGCTATGGTGCAGTGTAGTGGTCTGAGCCCTAGCTTTATCGTCTATGCAGTCTCGAAGGCCTCCGGGAGCCTGCACAGGGTCGCAGAAGCCCCGGAGCCGCAGCTAGAATTTAACTTCAAAAAGGATTGAGAGAATGAAAACCCGAGATATTCACGGCAATGAAGAGCACACCCAAAACATAACCCCAGAGGCAATCCAGAAGGCCTTTGCAGACCCCAAGGTTAAAGATATTCAGGTTTATAAGGGGGCGGCGCCCACGACGAAGTTAGGTGTAAAAATTGCAAGAGAGAGAGCCCGGAAGCTAAACAAGAGCCTGAAACGCAAGGCCCACAGCCGAGCTAAAGCCGCACAGCGCCTGCACAAATAGCGAGATTTGACAAGACCTTTAGCTTTACATCAAATAGAGAGACCAAATCCCCGACATTAGAACCAAAGCCCAGCTCTATGAGGGCGGTGGGCTGCCTAAACGCAGATAAAACCGCGTGTGAATCCCCCCACAGCTCGGGCGTTGCCCATCGGGCCCCGTCATAGCGTTTCAAGGGTGATGGCATAGCCGATGATATACTCTCACAGATTGATTTCATAGCTCGGTTGCCCGGGTAGGCCAGGCAAAGAGCCCCGTGCCAAGACCGATTGGCACTTGAGTTGACGTGTAGACTAAAAACGTGTGTTGCACCCCCTGAGTCTGCGATAGCGGCCCGCTCCGCAAAGCTTAGTGTTTTGTCATCAGAGCGGATTAAAAACGTCTCCACGCCGCAGGCTTCGGACATTTCCTGCAACAAGAGCCCACGCTCTAGCACATAATCTTTTTCCAACACGTCTCCAACGTCGCAGCCGTGGTTCGTGCCACCGTGGCCAAGGTCAAAAGCTAGGACTACTTTGGGGGTGCTCATTTCGCAAGCTCCGCAGATGAGGCCCCACCGATACGCACACCGGCGTAGTTTGCTTTCCGGCGTAAAGTGCGCAAAAGGCCCTTGAAGCCTAGCCACCGGCGCACAAAAAAGCCCGGGTCTTTGGGTTGGTACATCGGCCAAGACACGGCCAGCACGTCGCTATAGAGGCAATCAAACCACTTGCGGCACCGGTCATGGTTTTTTAGCACGCGGTCTTGTATGCAATTAGGGACGGGTTGCCCGATGGCCCCCGCCTTGAGCATTTCATAACCCCCATCGTGAAGAGCAGAGGCTAGCAGGTTCCGCATATCGTCAAAGGTCGGGCCCGACGGGTCAAAGAGCATACCCTTATGTAGGGTCAAGACACCTTCGGGGCTGATAGAGGCTCCCAAGGTGCCTACGAGGTGAATCGGGCGCAACTCGGTCGGAAACTCGAAGTCTTTTGTAACACGGTACTTGCCCTTGCCTTTTGTGCCGTTAACCTTTTCAAAGTGCAGGCCATGCACCACAAAAGAGTTTTCTAAATCGTAGTGCATAACCACTCCCAGAGCCTTCTCAAGAGACTTTTGCGGTAGGTCAAACTATAGTTGCTGCGGTATTTCTTCGGAGCTACCAGCAGAGCCCGGCGCCCGGAGCCCTTGCCATTCATTTGGGGATTCTACGCAGAATCTCTTTTATGTCCGAGTTCTGCTCATCTAACCGCCCGTGGATATTCTCAAGAGCTTGCCCGAAAAGTTCTTTTTGCGCGTCGATTCGGGCGTGTAAGGCCTTGTGTTCAGCGTCGGCAAGCTCTTTATTCATGGCCCGCCGGGGGGAGAATACGGCGCCAAGCCCCCCGCCCCCCAAAAGAATAGCCATAGCTCCGGCTATATTCGTTAGAAGGTCTGATTCCATTGGATTACTCCACCTGGTCAAGGGCCTGGATAACGAGCCCGTTTTCAACGTCTTGCAAAAAAGTGGCTGAATCATTCACGACTTTGACCACGACAATAGAATAATAGGCAGCCCCCTCTTTTCGGATAGCCACGGCCCTTGGGGCCTCCCCGGGGGGTATGCCGTGCACTAGAGTCAGATATTCAATCCAACATTGCCCGGCCTGCCAGAGCACAGGGCGCCTTTTTAGGGGCTCCGGGTAGGTCTCCGCAGTGGAGACATGCCTATTGCCTGCGAGGTATTGAGCCGCCCGTGCTTCAGCTGTGGCGGTTTTTTGCTCTGTGCCATCGGCCATAGAGCCCTTTTCGTAACGGATAACCCGATAGGTTAAAATCCCTCCGGGCAAGGTCTCGGGGTGGGTGTAGCCCACGCATTCAACGGCCTTCGCAACACCTCCTGTGATAGTCCCTAGCTCCACTTCTGGGAGCTTTTTGGTGTAAATCATATCCCCGACGTTGGCCGCCGAAACCATGAGAGCTATTGAGGGGATAGAGAAACCTGCGAGAATGAGCAGAGCGCCCTTGAGGGTGAGTGTTTTCATAATTATCTCCCGAGATTCCAGCCGGTTTCCTGTTGGAGGGTGATATTGTTCGTGGTCGTGCTCTTCACATAGAGCCGGACCTCATCAGTTGTGCTCATAAAAAACTTACAGTGGATACCGTCCGCCCCCCAATCCGTGCCTGTCATTGTTCTATACGTCTTGCACCCATACCCAGTTTCAAGGTGTCCCCCGTTAGCGTAAGCAACAAACTCAATGATATCGTTGTTCTGAGCCTTGAAATGTAGCATTCCTGAGAACAAGTACAGGCCGTAAGCTGCCCCCGCATCGGGCGTGAGGCCGCCGTCGCTTACGGTGTAATTGTTAGTGAGAGCCACTATTTCATCTATATTCGCGTCTGTGACTTCCTCCCAGACACCGGGGGTTACGCCACTCATATCAATCACGATATCCGCGCTTGCGTAGACCCCGCCCCCGGTGGATTTCATATCCCCATCCATCAATGGCCACCAGCCGGTGTTACCGACGCCGCTCTTTTTAGTATAGAATGTCGGAATGCCGCCGCCGCCATCTAAGCGAATATAGGCAGAGCCAACGGTCGCAGTCTTGGACCCCTCGGGCGTGCCTGTGCCGGAGTAAATGCAGGCTGTTACCGTGCCTAGCCGCCCATTTGCGTTATCTGTCCAGCAGTATCCGGTATCTTTTCCGCTCCAAAATTCATCACCCGCCCCAACCCAGACGCCATTTGAGTTCGCTCCGCCGTCTCCGCTGGCGTTGATTGAATTAACGTTTACGTCATACTCCGTTGCTTTCGCCAGATTGTAGAAATGGACGGAACTCCCCGTGAGCCACAAGCAAGACCCCTCTGTTCCCACTTCGTTCTGGATGCAGAAAACACCGTCTTCCGGGTTGGTCATCTTGCCCCATGGCGTCCCATCGACAGGGAAAGTAGCAGCGCCCCCGCCGCCCGAGCTATAGCTGTAATCCAGACCCCCGGGAAAATTGGCCTGCACCGCAAAGGGAGTTAAAAAAAGAAGTACTGCAAATAGAATATAAGGTCTCATAGCCCCGCCTGCACCGTGTAAACGTCGATAATATCCCCGGCAGCCCCACCCGTGCTCCAAAATCGAAACCTCATATCAGGGGCTTCGACCGTGTAAATCACTTGCCAGACCTCGACCGTTGCTGATGTGGTGTCCCATTCGGGGGTTAGATTGGTCATCACCATGGCAGGCAGAGAGGCCGTGCCCCCTTGCTGAATACCCCAAGGGCCGGTTGCGGCGTTGGTAGTCGAGCCATCAACTTCCATAAAGACCTTGGTTGCCGTCGATTTCGTAAACTTGATAATCAGAGTGACCTTTTTAAGGCCCCGGGCGTTAATCGTGAAAGATGCACACCCAGGGTCTGCGAGCAACTCGAAGCCCGCAGAGCAGGCCACGTTAATGGGCTCTGCATCAAGGGCTTTTTCAGTGCCTGAGTTGTCCTGAGTGCGGGAGATTTGGGCACTATAGAGGGGGCTGGTGCCTTGGGCGTGGCTCAGGGCGGGCAAGAGAAAGAGGAAAGCAAGGGACAGATAAAAAGATTTAAACATGTTTTAGCTCCTTAAAGATGAATGGATTTCGCCGTTATCCCCGACGAATAGAATTACACCGGCCCCAAAGGATGCGGCGTTTTTGGCGTAATCGTAGGTAATGGAGGTGTCTCTAAAATCCACCCCATCTCGGGAAGTAGTCATAATGGGGTGTGTCATGGGATTTCCGGGGCAAGCGAAAAAATCCCCCGTCCACAGAATACAATGTATAGAGGGGGCGGCACCCCCCGGGGTGTAGGCAAGGGCCCATGTAGCCCCCGCGTCCTCCGATATATAAATACTAGAGGTAATGACGAACAGCCAAACCCCCGCCCCATACTCCACGTCGGTTATAGTTACGGGGCCTAAGCCACTTACACCGGGGGACCAAGTAACCCCTGTTGGGGACGTGATAACGGTGCCCAAGTCCCCAACGGTAACGAAAGAGGTCAGGTCAGTGGCGCAAGCTGTTAAGTCATCAGAAGTCCCGCTCGTTCTAGTTGTCCATGCAGCACCATCGGGAGAGGTGATAACGGTACCAGAGCCCCCCACGGCTACCAATAGGGACCCATTGTGGGCTATGTCTTCAAGGGCATTTCCCGTGCCGCTCGTTTCTGCATTCCAAGTAACGCCAGTGGGGGACGTAAGAACAACGCCGCCCGAGCCCACCACCACGAATTGAGCCCCATCCCACACCGAGCCTTTTAAGTCTGTGGCAACTCCGCTTGTTCTGGCAGTCCAAACTTTGGTTTGTCGGTCAGAGGTCCAAATAAGCCCCCCAGCACCTACGGCTACCCAAGTATCCACCCCGTCAAAAACCGAATCGTAGACGATAGCGGTGGATGGCGTGGTTTCTAAATTCAAGTTGCTGGCAATGGCTGCCACCATAAGGGCTACACCCCCATCTAGGTGAGTAATCCACTCCTGGGTTAGCTTAAAAAGCCAATTCATATAGGCCGAAGAGACGGGTTTTTCCTCATTAGTCCAGCCTAGAGCTTTCTTTGCTGCATTGGGCTCCGTGTTATTGGCCCCACCTGTATTCCAAAGGGGTAATTTATCAGGTCTGCTCATTTTAGGCCGTAGTCCCTAGCCCGCTCGAATCATCAAAGCCGACCGTTGAAGAGTCAAAAGCAAAGGGGGTTGCTGCCGGGGTCCAGGTTACGAGTCCCCGAACTCCGGCAAGCTTCGCCTTTTTTATGATTTCAGCTATAGAGGCCCCCGCACTCTGGGTGCCCTGCATATAAACATTGAAGGCCGCCGGGAATTCTTCGGAAAGCACAAGAGAGACCCCTACATCTTTTAGGGTCTCTAGCACCGTTAGAACATCAAGCGCCGTGCCTGAAGACCTGAGCACAGTAATTTGGGCTTGTAGCCACTTGCGGTACTCTGCATCTGTGCGGCCTAGTCTCTCCACTTGCAGGATGCGGCCTAGCACGTCTAATTGAGCCCCAACGGCGGCGTCGGGTAGCCTCAAGGTGAGCAAGTCCCAGAGCATATCCTCAAGGGCTTGTATCTCAACCAAAAAGGCAGAGATTAGGGCCGTAGTCTTGGCCTTACCTTTGAGTTGCTGCAACAAAAAGGCAACGCCGCTTGCAGCATGGTTGGATACGTAACTAAGCATTATGCAACCACGATATCAGAAGTGTCGAGGGTTGCCAACTCCCGAATGCCGATTGATAAATTCACGGTACCCACGGGGGAGATAGTGAAGCCCGCCCGAATGGCGGTAACATCTACAACACCTGAGACACCAAAGGCCGCAGCCGAGACCACAGCTAAAATAAAATCATCCCCTATCACGAAGGCCTGAACAAGAGCAGCCGCAGCCGTGGCCACCTGTGCATCACCGTCAACAGGATAGTCAGCATCGGTCGTCAAGTCTATTTCCAGATATATGCGTTTTTCGGTGGGTCGTGTGTAATTAACGGTATGGTTATCCCCTACCGAATCCTCCGCAGTGCCAGAGCTTGCCCCATAGGTCTGGATGCCTGCGCCTTTGCTGGCCCATATCTGGTCAACCACGTCCTGAGCAGCTCCCCCCAAAACTAAAGCCTCTATTGAGTGCGGGGGCAAGCCATCCCCATCGGTGGCGTCGGTGTCGTTTTCAAAGACCCGGGCCGAAGTCACACCCGATACGTTCAAAAGGTCCGCCCGGATGGCGTCTACTGTGCCTGTGCCTGGCTTAGATAAATCTGCCTCCCTCCGGAGCCTTAGCGCGGCGTCGGTCTCTTCTGCGGCGCCTATGGTGGCGTCCAGCGGGTTGGTGACGCTAGCCGCGCCCGTGGTAGGGGTATCAATAACGGTTAGTGTTGCGGCATTGGCTACGGTAGCCCCGGCGGTCACAGCTTCGAAGGCCACATCAGCCACGGTACCAGCTCCCGCCGCCACAATGGCCTCTGCATTGACAAAAGCCGCCGCCGGGTTGCCTGTGACGCTAATTTGGAAGGTCCCCTCCGCAATATTAACGGCCTGTGTTACCACTACATCTACCGCCGCCGTGCTCTCTGTGGCCAAGCGGCGGATTGTACCTGTGAGGGCGGCAAGGCCTGTGAGGGCGTCCCCTGTGGCTTCGTCGGGGTCAAAGGCGGAATACACCCCTGCACCCATTTCCCAAACCTCACTTAATTTGCTCGACATAATGCCGACTATAACCCCTGACCAGCTAGAGGCCGTGGTATTGATTTTGGCCGAAATATTGGCCTTCCAATCGTCAAAAATATCGGTCTTAATCTGCTCTAGGGTCTTCTCTACAAAGCCCGTGATAGTTACGCCGAAAGACATTCTAAACCCCTATTTTAAGCTCTGTGTATTCAAAAGTGTACTCTGTGGAGTCGTCCAGAAGACCTTGACAAGTGAGGGACAATACACGAGCCACCCGGTCGGAGTCAAAAGTGAATTCTTCGATGGTTTTTATGCCCGGAGTGGTGGCCACAACGGCCCGCAAGATGCTTCGGGTCGTGGCAAATTTGGCCTTTTTACCAAAAATCTTTTGGAAGTATGGAACCCCCACATTCTTATCTAAAAACCACTCCCCGAGGAAAGTTAGCAGGCGCATTTGTAAATGTTGCCCCACGGCTTCGGCGTCGGTTACTAGCTCAAAATCCCCAGAATCTGTCAAGGAAATGTCGCCATCCGCATCTAGTAGGAAATCGGTCATTTTTCGCCGCCCCAGAAAGAGGAATATTCAGACCCGCTTGAAATATCACAAGCCCCACCCGTGTTATAGACCTCAACAAATACGACAGCGGAAGACGGGAGCTTAATCTCCTCTGTCCCCGTGAGGGTTTCGATAGTGTCGCTAACCACGGTTTCGGCGATTCTATATTTTGTACCGTTCACGTCCAACCTCATAATCAAACGGTCCCCGGAAGACACATTGTAAAATCGGACTCTAGCCCCAAGCGTATTTGTTTTTAGATTTGGGGCCGTGTACTCGTGAGTAGAGGTGTTGAAATCTGAGCCGTCGTCATCCCTCTCTGTGTTGAATTCTACTTTCTCCCACGCGGGTGTGGCAGGCATACTTTGCACTGCGTTATTGTAAGCTGAGAAGAAAGATTTTTCGGCAGTAGGGTCCACAGCCGCAAAAATAGCATCTGCCAAAACGTCAAGGGCCGAATCTGCCGTTTTAGTAATAGGGGCGTCGGTATCCGGGGGGTAGTCCGAATAATACCCACCCCGCAAAATATCTTTAATGTCTTGTAGGCTTGCGCTCATATCTCAACCTTGACTTTTGAGGAGCCCACTTCTGCAAGAGGCCCCACGGGGGCAGCTGTGGGCGCCAATATGCCGGGGGCTGCACTTGCACCTATTGTGGCTGTAGTTATATGTACATGGCCATCGTGGGCCGTTTGTAGGCTATCAAAGCGGGCCTTTACATCATCTGCAAGAGCTACGGCCTGATAGGTCTCGCCTTGCTTGCCTACCTCTACGAGCCCAGCTGCATCTATGCGGACCTGTGCCCCTTCGTCGTGGCCTATAATGAGCTTGGCCGGGTCAGCCTCTTTTAGTGCCTGCTCTTTGGGGTAAAAGTTGGTTGGGATGGCTACCGCAAAACTCAAGTCGTGCATCCTCTGGTCTGCGGGGGTGGTCTCTTGCCCGTTTTCTAGCCACTGGGAATAATCCCGCTCTACGATTAGAATCAAGACAGAATCCCCCACCGCAAGGGGGAAAGATACGAAAAAGCCGCCGCCCCTGGGGTGCAGTATGGGCACGTTTACGAGCGGGGGTAGAGTCTCCTCTAAGGCCTCTTGGTCATCGGTGGCCGCAACGTACCGCCCTAGTTGGGGCTGAATCTCTGCGGTCTGTGTTACAGCGTCATAGGAGACGATTTTGCCGGGCAGGGAGACGTGCAAATCTACTAGGCGCTTATCTATAGCCCTTTTTATAAGCGTGGCCCAAGTGGGGGTGGTTGGCATTATTTAGCCTCAATTGCTACGGTCCAATCATCCCCGGCAGTATCCCCCGAAAATACGGACCTTTCAACCCTAAAGAGACCTGAAACGCCATGCTCTGAGTCGATTTGCACTTTGCGCCCGGGCATAAGCTCCGGGATTAAAAGAGCCCTCGCCTTTACTATGCCGTCGCTCCCGATTTCAGGTACACCCAACAAGCCAGAGCCAGCAGACAAAACCACGGCCTGAGAGTCAAGGGCTTCATCGAGGGGGACTATTTGCAATTCGCCGTCCTGGATGGAGTATTCAAGACCACAAGATTTTAGGATGTGGTCTAGGTGGGCAAGACCCCCACCGGATAATGTAACCCCGGTTGTGAAATTGCTAACCTTGCCCCCCATAAGGGCACTCTTGACGGCTTCGGCGGCGTTGCCTATGCCTACGTCCACAGCCTTTGCAAGGTCTTTTAAAACGGCCTCAACCGTGGCTTGGGCGGAAAAGGTCTTGTTTATGCGGCCTGTGCCCCCTGCTTTTGCACCGTCGGAGCTTCTGATAGTGGTCACCCACTCCGGGCCGTCTTGCCGTGAAAAGCCCTCAGATAGCTCCCCCGTGAAAAGCTGGCCCAGGTTTCCAGCATACCCGGCCTTGAAAATCACAGGGATTTTTTCATCATTTGAGGCCAGCTCTTTGACCTGATTCCGGTGGGCTGGATTTAAATTGTAAATATCGAATTGGGCTGAGTTGGCTTCGCCTGCGAGGTCTTTTTCGACACTAAAAACCATATCAAGATTACTGAAATCAGCCCCACCAATATTGATTTGTGCGCGCCTATCAAATAAGCTCATAACTCGGCCTCCGGGGTGTAGACCAGCAAAACACGGCCCCCCAAGTCATCGAGCCCGGGGTCCAGGTCCCCGCCTTCGGTATCTATGGCCATGAGCAGCCCCGGGGGGCGGGCGGCGTGGGTATTGCCCCTCAGGAGGTCAAAGCCTGTGACGATTTTGCGCCCGGCTTGGATGGCAGCCCCGTCAACGGTAGCAATTGAAATTCTGAAAAGACCTTCTCTCCCGTTGTAAACAAGCCGGAAATTGTAAGATACTCCATCCAATTTTGAAGAGAAAGTAGCAAGAGGTACGCCGGGAGTTATCGGGATTACAACGCTCATCAGAAGGCCCCCGCAGCTTCACCTAACAGGCGCAACGCTGAAACGTCTCTTTCCACCGCCGCCGGGGCGGGGGTTGGTGGTTTTTTACCCTGTGCAGCGCTTGGGGTGCCCCGGGCTTCCACCGGGTCAGGGGCGGCGGCCTGCACTTCGATACTCGAAGCGGTTACGGTTACGACCTGCTCTGCGCTGCAAGAAAAGTGCAGGGCTTCACCAGTTTCGGCGTCTCTTGCGACGACCAGAGAGCCTAAGGCCATGCTTTCGTAAGTTTTCAGCTCGGTTGTAATGGTGAAGATTTCACCCCTGTCTATAAGGCCTGATAAGGCTGCATATGCGTCCTTAACCCTATCCCCCCCTGCTATAATATCGGTTATGTCCAGGGGGTGGTTTGTAATCACGCCGGATAATTCAAGAGAGTCCGGGAGGGCTCTTATATTGTCGGATATTTGGGAGCCATCCTCAACCCTGTGTTGGGCTATTTCGGCGGCTTTGCCGTGGGTCTCAGAAATCGTTGCATCTATCTGAATGGTCTCTATCTCGACAAGGTCTTTTCCGAAAATCAAATCAGCGAGGCTCATTTGGTAACCCCCAAGCTTTCGGCGGTCTGTCTGCGGGCGGCTTCGTCATCCATACGCCATGATTTTTGTACGATACCAGCGGTCTCTCGGGCGTCTGCATTCTTGGCGTTTACTGTCACATTCATCGTGCGTGGGCCATTGCTGACACTGTTTTGAGTCCCCCGGCCTTGGGGAATGGCAAAAGTCTTGCCCCCCATTTCAGGGGCTGCCATCGCGGCCAGCATACCTGGGGGTAACTTCACGTCTGCAAGGGCCTTGTAAGCATCCAGAGCAAGGCCAAGGCCTGCGAGTCGTGCAATGTTTTCAAAAGCTGCTAATACCCCATTAACGGCTTGCTCTAGCAGGTTGAAACCTTCCCACCACTCCCGAAACATATCCCCGATTGACAAGCCGAGGCCTGTAAAAATTTCGCCTAATGTATCCCCGAGAGAGAGGGCCCATTTGTTCCAGTCCTCCATAAGAAGAGTAAATCCCGACATATCCCCCTGCAAGCCCATAAACAGAGCCGCCGCAACCTTACCTAAAGAGCCTATAGCCTCGGATACAGTCAAAATTACGGCTTTTAGGGCAGCCCCGCCTTCCTCAGCATCAAAAAACTTATCTATTACGGCCTCAAGAGCCGAATCCCCCCCACGCAAAAAGGTGGTGAAGTCATCATAGGCCAAAGCTAAAAGGGCAACCGCCGCCGCTAGCTTAAGGGCAATAATAACGAATGGGAAAAAGGGGGCCATAGCGATTAGCCCCACAACAGCAAGCGCCACTAGCAGCCCTTCTAGGATTCGTGTTCGTTTACTCAAGGCTAGAAACTCCCGGGAGAGACCCCTAAAAGCTATCACCATGCCCGTGGCTAGGGGCAAAAGCTTTTGCCCGGCCAAGGTGGCTAGGTCTTTCAATGCCCCATCAAGGCCGCGTGTGGCGTTCGCGTACCCATCCGCCGTCTTAGCCGCGTCGCCTTGCGCGGTAACGGTTTTCGACATAATGAAATTGTAACGGAGCTGGGTTTTCTCCGCTATGTTCATTTGTTTTGTTGTTTTTGTTAGGCCTTGCTCCAAGGCGAAAGCCTGCAAAGCGGCCTCGCTCATAACAACGCCATATTGCATAAGGGGGCGAGACTGCCCTATAAGAGCCGACTTAATAGCCTCTAGGGCCTGTGTATCCGTTGTGTTGAAAAAGGATGCAAGGTCAACAGCAAGCCCCCCTAGCTCAGTTGACATTTGGGCGGTAGCTTTGGCGTTTTGCAAGGTGGGTTGTAGAATGGCCCCAAGAGCCCCGGCATAATTACCCAGCTCATCCACAGAGCGCCCCATAACCGTGGCCGTGGCGTCTGCCCATTGCAGCACCGCGCCCGCTTGGTCTTCGAAAGCTGAATTGATAACGTTTAGCTGCTCTTCTGCGTCGGAGGCCCGGTCAATCAAAAACTTGAAGCCGAAGGCGAGGGCCCCGCCGGTTAGGAGGCTGGATAGGGTACCCATTTGCTTGATGGTGCCTGAAATACCCTTGTTGGCTTTTTTCAGGCCTTTGTCATCAAATTTAACCCCGAAGGTGGCTAGAAGCTCCCGAACTACCATTTTTCTTTGCTCCTATTGGCCTTTGCTACGGCCCCTTCAATAAAATCAAGTACCTCGTGGGCTTCTGCTACGTCATCAATAGACCAGTGCTCTTCCAGCTCCCGCAGGGTTACGCTTATTCGCTCACTTGTGAGGAGTCGCCAGCTTTCCCAGTCGATACCGGCTGGGATTGAGATTGTTTCACCTTTTTGAGCAGGCGGGCGATATTTTGCCCTCCGCCGAAAAAACTTGCGAAATTAACCTTGATAGCGAACGCCATCCAACCCAGCCACGCGCTGTAATCCTCAGAAAAATAATCGTCTATATCCCTGTGTAAGGGCACCCACGCCTGTGGGCCTGTTTCCACCTCGGAATTTTCAGCAAATAAATCCGTAAAATATTTGAGGTCTTCCTCGGTCATAGACATTAGCAGGGTATTGAAAGCCCCGGCCATATTGCCCACGTCCATATCTTCAAGGTTTACCTCTGAATCAATACCCCCGAAAGCTTCGGCCAAAGCAGGGCCTGCGATTTTTGCGAGTCGCAACGCCGCACCACGGCCTTCGGTAAAGGGGAGCTGTGTTACGCGGTAGACGTTTTTTCCAATCTTTTTTTCTTCGTGTTTACGCATTTGGAGCCTCTAAAAAGGGTGTAAGGCTTAGGGGGTATCAGCTACCACCATCAAAATCAATCAGGTTTGCAACCCGAAACTTCCACTCTCGGGCGGTGGGCGTGGGCCCATACTCTGTATCGGGGTTACGAGCAATCCAAGCTTGCTCCCCCGTGTGGATGGCGTTGCCTTGTCGGTCTCGCACCATAATTGGGTAGACCCCGGCCCCGTTGGGGCTGGCTTTGTCAAGCGCCCGGATAGTGGCCAATCTGTCATTGGTACGAGAAGACTGCATAAGGCTAACCGTAATGGTGGCCCGGTTGTCGAGACTTTTAGAGCGGGTAACCTCGCCCCGAACGCCTGCAACGTCGGTAAAATCATCGGTTTCACGTTCGATAGAAACCATCGTATCTTCGGCAAAACCCTGAAAAGAGATACCCGCAAAGTTGATGGAAACCATATCGGGGTCGTAATGTTTTAAGTCAGGCATAGTCTTAAACTCCTAAATTATAAGCTGAGGGAAACAGACATAACAGTCGCGTGAACCGCGCCCGCAAGGTAAGCCGAAGCCTCCATATCAGGCCATACCCGCAAAGCTTTATTTGCTGCGGAGACGTCGGCTGCAAGGGGGATGATAATAAGCTGCGGCGTGTCCTCAGTATCAGGCAAAAAGACACCTTTTCGTACCCCTTCATCAAACTGGGCTTGAATCACACCTCGCCATATATCCCCGGTTTCGTCGTCAAAGGGCAGTTTGCCATTACTTACCAAAACGAAGAAAACCCGCTCTTGTTGGCGTACTCGATACCAATCAACACCCCGGGTGATGTCAATGAATTCGCCGCTTGAGCTATAGCCCTCGCTTGTGATATTCACCCCAGCCACAGCAAGGTAATAGTTGCAGTTTTTGCCCGCAAGGGCAGAGGTCTCAGCAGCTGTCAACTCAGAAACTGTAAGTCCTGCGAGGGTCTTGAACTTCCAAGTTGTGGAGCCCGGGTCATAGGGGAAGCGGTTACCCATCCAACGCGCTGCGGGGTATTGCTGAGAGTACTCGCCGAAGAGCAGGAAGGTGCGGGCGTATGCTGCGGCCTTGAGGTCGCTTGCCACGTCTGTGGTCGTGCCCACGTCTTTTACGAGAGTATCCATCGTACTGGCACCAAAAAGCACGTTTCGAGCTTCGGCCCATACCGCCGCCGCATTAATTTCGGCCTCTGAATTGCTATCAATAAGCAGGCCATAAAAAGAGGGGTCTTCGGCTTCAATCGCTGCAAGGTCGGTCACGATGCCGGGGTCGGGCGTGAGGTCTTCAAACTTAAAGCCCACAGATACCGCACCAAAGGCCAACAAATCATTGGTGGTGGTGGGGGCTATGGTCAAGTGGGTCACGTCATCTGTGGAAGTGACCGTAGCAATGGCATTAACCAAGGCGTGCAAGGCCGTCACAATCGTTGCCACAGAAGCCCCACCCAAGATGGTGTAAGAGATTTCGGTACCATCTACATTGATTGAGAGCACCTCCCCCTCTGTGGTAATCGTGGGGGTGAGTCGTATGCTCTGCTGGGCAGGTAGCGCCCGGCGGCCTACCTTCCACGTCTTGATGGACGGATTTTGGGATTTCATGGCCTGCGCCATCAAATACGCGGGGTCGGTGACTGCGTGGCCCGCTGCTACCATTTCTGGCAAGCTTCCATAAAGCTGCACCCGCCCGGGGATAATGGAGCTATCCACATACGCAGCTAAAAGCGGAATATCAAAGGCAACCCGGCTAATGCTGCGGGTTGCGGTTGTAATCGTAACACTGGCAATATCAGAAAGTGACATTTTCTAGCTCCTAGAGGCCGCTACCGTCTATAGTATCGGTGCCTGAGATTGTGCCTACTGGTTTTTCAAGGTCGTAGCTTATTTCTAGCGTATCAACATAACCCCGTGCTTCTGAGGTGTCAATATCATTTGCAGCGGCATTAAAAATTGCATCTATAGCAACCCGTGATTCAACACGGTGCATGATGGTGGGGTCTAATTCGTTGTAGCCCTCAAAGGACGAGAAACCCAAGCCCGCAGCGTGTAGAGCCGCTTTAATCTTGGGTTTCTTAATCGAGGTGCGGATTTTTTCAATGTAGTATTGAGCTGAGGTGTTGGGGCGCTGGTCTCGACTCTCAACGACTATCCCTAACGTGAGCAAGCGGGGGCCTGCGATATTCGGCACTAACTCGGAGCCTGCGGGCTGTGTATCGTCGTAATCTTCCCGGTTTTCGTCAATCCCAAGACCTGCAACAACCGTGAGATTCAGCTTCACCCGGGCCTTGGCCTGAAAAACTTGGGCTGCGTTTTTAAACTGTGATGGCAGTCCTGTGGCGGATAAAATCCAAGCCTCGAAAGCATCGTGATAGGTCTCTAAATCAAGGCTCATGGTGTCTTGGCCTTGATTTCAAAATCTATGGAGCCCTTAAGCTGGCCGGTATCTATGAGGGGCTTAGAGGAGCCTTTACGGGCTATCGTCTCGGGGTGGTTTGGTGTGAAGACCCCGCCCTTGTTGATGCGTTGCACAAGAGAGCCTTTGACATAGACCCCGGTTAGCCTTAGAGCCTGGTCAACACTCATTTGGGCTACGAGTACTTCGCCCGCGCCTTTCTTGAGCACTTTAATTATCTTGCCTTTGGCTTCGTCAACGCCCACACGGATAAAAGAGCGCTCAGGCACACCTATGCCGTATTCATTAAGATAGCCAATCTCAGCATTAGTCAAAGCCCTTTCGCCTGTCTCGGTCGTGTCAAAGAGCCGGGGGGCGTCTTTTTGGAGTATGCCTACGGCCACTACTTTGCGCTTAAATTTGGACATTTCACGGGTAATCTTTTTCAGGCCCCTGTCTTTGTCCTTAATTTTTAGAGTGGTTTTGGCCATCTTAGATAGTCCGCACCCCGAGACCCAGAGAGCTTTGGATAGTCTTAAGCTGCGCTGAATACGTTGTAGCGTCGGAGCCACATTTATCCATATCAAGCCGGGCCATTTCTCCCAAAGGATTAATAGCCAGAAGGTGGGCGGCCTGAAACCGAACGGCCATATCATACTTGACGCCATAGGCACTAGAGCTAATCATAAGCCGGGCGTCTGTGAGGCTAGCCTCTATTAGCGTGGACCCGGCAGCTTCAAACTCCGGGAAACGCTCCAAAAAGCTAGCCGCCGTGACTGCCATTATTCGAGACCTTCAACCCGGACTTCAATCGCGTTTTGCATTTTCGGGCGGGTTTCAGCTTCGTGCCAATCCAGCAGAAACTCCCGATTATCGGTTTTTTCCAAAATCACCGTGGCTTTCTTGATGGTCAACGCGCAAAGCTCCTCAATAGTGAGGGCGGGGGCTTCGACATCTACGGGCTTTGCGGGGGCCTTTGCGGGGGCTACTGCCACCACAGAGACGAAACCAAGCTTTTGCCAGCTCTTAAATGTAGGGTCTTCTTTGACGATTTCGAAGCTTTCGACGGGGATTTCGTTTCTGCCTGGCATAAGGCTTTCACCCGTGCAGAGGCCAAGAATGGATGCTTTTTTACTGTTGATTGTGACGGTTTTCATTGTGGAGTTTCCGGGGCTAGGGTGGTAAAAACCCCACGGCCACCCTTTAACCGTGGGGTCTCACTACTACGGGCTAGGCCTTTCGGCTTAGATACCGTCCTGATAGATAACGCCCAAAGGTCGGTAGACCACCGTACCACCACAACGGGCATGGCAGGGGGTGACAAACGCAAGGCTCTTGGCTTGTGCAGGGAGCTGCTCAAAATCCTGCGGAATAATCAATTCCAGAATTTCGGGGCTCTTCTCATAGGCTACGGCCCGGGGGCCTGTGCCTGCGGCGTCGGCTGTGGCCAACTTGTACCAAGACTCAACCGCTGTAACGCTATCGGAGTTTGCCAAAAAGCTCTTGAGGATGGTTAAAGAGTTGTCCCCTGTAACCTGAGTTTGGGCGATGTGAGCCCGCTGCTTAGTAGGCAAGAGCAGAGTTGAGGGCATATGCACGCCCTTGGTCGTCTCAACCATACTAGAGGCCATATTGTGCATATCCTCTAAAATCAGCATACCAATCTTGTTTGCAGTAGCCCCGGAACGAATCCAAGTCGTAGCCGTTCCATCGTTTTTAGCCGTCAAAATAGTGACGTTGGGGTGGGTCAAGAGGCCCGGAAGCTTGGTAGCTTTGTCCCCCACGGCGGCGATATCATCAATTTTACGCTCCACAAATTTGCGGGCCGCCCGGGCTTTCTTGCCGGGCAAATCCACACCACTCATAGCGGAGCGCCGGAGGTCTTGCAGCGAAAGCGAATAGCTGACGCCAATACCCTCAATAGTACCTGTGATTTTTTCGCCCTTCACTTCAACATTGGGCAAATCGTCGGCATAATTGGCGATAAGCTTCGCCATACCTACATCTGAGTACTCCATATAGGCGTGGGATTCGGCCCCTGTGTCGATGCTGGTATCTGTGGGGATAAGCATACGGGCCTTGAGAGTGGGAAACAAAAGGTCATAGGTCTTTGACCGGAGGGCCTCAAGCTTATCGCCTAAAATCGACGTATAAGCCGCATCCAGCCGAAGACCGATAGTTGCGAGCATTGCCATCAAATTCATAATATTTTCTATCCTGTTTTAAGGTTTTTGGTTAGCCTTCGGGCTTATCCAACAAAGTCCATTTCGACTTCTGCGATATTTTCGGCGGCAATCTTACGGCCTGTGAATTTACAGCCTGGGATTGCAACAGCGTCGGAAGTGTCGGCGTCGGTGCGAATGGCTCCCAGCTCCTCAGTACCTGCGGCCACAAAACGAGCGAAAACCGAAGCGAAAGCAGCAACACTTCCAACTTGGCCGGATTCAACTTCCACCCACATACGACCCTTACGGGCCACGGGCACCATGTTGCCGGAGTTATAGCCCGCATAAGGGGCAGTTTCCCGGGTCTGGCGGCTCATATCAGCCCGAACAAAGCCTGCGGGGGCGCCTGTGACTTCGCCTGTAGCGATAGGCAGACGCACACCCACTTGACCTGCGGCATCAATATCAACGCCGGTATCATTCACAACGAACTTGCCGAAACCGAGGGCTTCTTCTTGCGCCACCAGGGCTGTCAGAGTCAGCACGCCATTCGCCGGATTTGTGATACTGATAGTGAAGCCGTTGTCGTGGTCGGTGGATTCGATAGTAAGAGTATCGGTCAAATCGTCAACAACTTCGACGGTTGCGGAGCCTGCATCAATGAGGGCCTTAAGGCCCGCGCTGATTTCGGCTTTTGTGGCGCTGCCATCTGAGGTGTAGGGGTACGCCGTGCCATCAATCGTGATTGTGAAGATTTCAGAGTTATACTCCGTGGTAACCACGACTTGCTCTTTTTGGCGCGTAGCAGAGACCCGAGAGATACACTCAAGGCCTGCATTATCGGAGGCCATGCCAGAGACTGCGATGGGTGCGTTTTCATTTACTGATAATTGGGGCATTTTCTTAAAATCCTGTTTTAGAGTTTGAGGGAGTGGCGGCCTTACGCTGCGGGTTTGGTCTCCCACGCTTCAGCGTTGCGCTTAATCATCTTGGCCCGGGCATCCTCACTATCGAGGCGAGTGCCACCGGCTGCGGCTGCGGCTGCCTGAGAAGCTGCAAGGGAGGCGTCGGTTTTCTGGGTAGCCCCATCACAGATGGCGTCAAAGCGGCCTTGAATGTAGCCCTCCGACTTGTCCGCAAGGTCCGCATCTTTCGAATCGTTGCGGATAACCTGAGACATAATTTCAAGGCTGGCCCCCTCGATTTTGGTGTCTTTGGGTAGTGCGGCCTTGGCAGACTCAACCAGCTTGATACGAGCTGCAACCTTCGAATCGATGCGGGTTTCGTCAGTGGCTTCGGCCAAATCTTTCTTGGCTTTCTCAAGCTGAGGCGTCATAGCATCAACACGACCTTTCAGGGTGTCCCGCTCCGCTTCAATCACGGAAAGGGCCGAATCCGCCCGGACCTTGTTTTGCTCAATAGCTTCGGCCACGTTGGCCTCAACGTCGAATGTAATGCCATCAATTTTGATTTTCATCTTTTCACCTTGGCCTTTATCGGCCCGTATTTCGGGTATGACTTCGGACCCGTTAGAATCTAGTCTAAGTGCGACTTCAGAGCCCGCCCTATTCCAATCCTTGGGGCCTAGTGCAACGTGATTATAAATTATGTCGGTCTGGATTTGGTCATAAGGGCCAAAAGTCTCATGTACACCGGGGGTGGCATCTACCCGGCAAGTATAGCCGGGGGAAATCTCGACCAAACTTCCGGCGTCGATTTGGGCTATGGTGTTGGGGTCTGTTACAGTCACAAAGCCATCCAGCCGGGTTTTGTTGCCCCCGCTTTCGTCTGCGATGAAGCCCACGCCGAACTCTTTAGCATTCGAAGGGCCCACAAGCACCTTGCGGCCCATCACCGATGGATGGTCTACAGTTAAGAGAGCCCCCCGTAGTGTAGCTATAGAGTCGGTTTTAAAAAGCTCTTTTTTGGTGCGTAGCTCTCGAATAACGCCACCTTCTGGCGTGGTGTACTTCAAAATGCCCTCAGCCCCAAAAGTCGCAGGGACACGCAAAAAACCCGCGCTGGTCTTTGTGGCTTTACCCATTCGAGAAAAATCAAACCTGGTAACTCGCATATCAAGACCCTAGCAAAGATTTTGTGTAAAGCAAGCCTAAAAGTACTTTTTATTTTAGAAAGGTCTCTTTTCCCTTGCTTATAAATATACGTTGTGTTTATACTTGGGTTTATAAGCAAACTTCAACCTAAGGGGCCTGCTATGCATATTCTTAAATAATTACACGCTGTAAACCTCGCCTGATACCCACCCCCTAAAAATCAGCTTAAGCCTAAAAGTACTTTTATTTTAAAAAGGGGGTTTTAGGGGTTGTGTATAAATATACAAGGTGTATATTAAGAACATAGACAAAGCGGCAACGCACAACAAAGGAAAGACGATGACAACGACAATCAAAATCAGCAAATCAGAACTACAGGCAGCGATGAACAGCGCGAGCAAATGCGGATTCATGCAGGCAGAGGGGCATGCGATCTCGTTATCCCATGTGGGGAATATTGCGACTACCGAGCAGGGCGCAACGGATATGAGTCAATACGCCGTCGAGCTGATGAATCTCGAAAATCGCGCAGAGCCTGAACTATCGGCGATGGATTTTGGGGTTATTTCAGAAAATGCAGAGGATTGCGGCTTTGATATTGAGTGGGTAGCGTAAATAGCTCAGCCCGAGGGCCCGGCTTCGGTCGGGCCCTAATTCAGCACGCTGCTAGCAGCCTCTAGCCATCCTGCGGGCATCACGGGGATGGCATTACACCGACATTGATAATCCCCACCAGGGTGGGCATATCTTACGCCTCCCTTTCCAAACGCTACCGCCGGGGGGTCGCTCCACTTTTGCGTAGTGCCATCTAGCTCTTGATGCGTGGGTCTAACACGCTCGTCTTTGGATGAATCCCAGATATACTCATCAATCCCCGCATTTACTTGCCTCAGCTCTGTTAGCTCACCTTGCAGCTTGCCAACTTGGTCCCGTGCTATCAGAGCCGCGCGGCTCTTAGACAGGCCAAAGCTTGCCCGCAAATTCTTAGCTATGGTCTCGTTTCTGAGGCCACCCCGCAGGCCCTCTAAAATCTGAGCCTCTGCCCTGTCGAGGGCTTGGGCCCGTACTGACTTTATGAGAGAGGCATTTTGACGTACAAACGCATCTGAGACGGGCCCTAAATAGGCCTCTTGGGATAGCAGAGGCAGCCCGGCAACGCCTACGCCTTCGGATACGCCTGCAAGGCTAGAGCCCTGCACACCTAGCATAGAAGCAAATTGGGCGGAGGTCTGCTTTTTATGGGACGTATTGACACCCTCCCACACCGAAGCCGCAAGAGTTTCGGCTGTTACAGTGGGGCCGGGGGGTGTTAGCGTGGCACGGGTCGTCGTGGTACTAACAGCCGTGGGGCCTGAGCCTGCCCACTCCGCCGTTGTACCCTCAAGGTCCTCGAAAGTGGCGTGCAGGAAGTCCAAAGAGCTATCCCGCCTTATCCCACGCTCATCCTGGTAGGCCTCTATGAGAGCAGCCCCGCCGGTTTTCCACTCAGATAAAACCTGAGCTTGCACCGTGGCTAACATACGCATAAGGGCCCGATGGTATTTGAGCCTTTCAGCGTTGGGCCATAAAATGGCCTTCGTGGCTTGCCGGGGCTTGCGTCTTGCCCCGGTAAAAGCCCGGCGTATTTGGGCCTCTGAGGGCATTAGGTAGCGTCGGGCTCAGGTTCGGGGTCATCTGTGAGCTTACTCGCGGCGGCGTCTGCGGCCAAGATTTCGGCCCGGGCCTCAACGTCAATCGAGGTATGCGCCGAAAATTCCCCATTACCATAGCGGCTTAGTGCTACTTCCTCTGGCAAAAGTACCTGTGCAGTTATATAGGCCACGTCCTTATCTGCTGTGAGTTTTTCGATTTCGGCTTGTTCTTTTTCGCTGGTGTTACGTATTTTGGGCCAGACTACCGAAAAATCTTCGAGGTCTACCCGGGTGTCTTTGGCAATGCTCACCAGATATGCCATACGTTGCACTATGGGGGTGAAAACGTCATCTTGGTAGGTTTGGGCCTCGCCATCCCACAAATCCAAATCGCTGGCACCTGTGGCGTTCATGCCCGCAGGGCTTTGGCCCATGAGCTTGGTAACGGGCATACGAGCTGCGGCGGCTAGCCTAAGCATGAATTTATCCAGCACCCCTGGAACGCCTGAGAAGTTATAAGCCTTCCGCTCAAAATCCTCGTTTTCGGCGTCTACCATGATGGCCCGGCTCACACTCCGGGTTGAATCCATAATCTCCATACGGGTTTGGAGTAAAGTCGAATCCCCAGAGGCCAGTATTTCAGCCAAATCCTGAATCTTAAAAACACCCTGCGCGGCGTCCGTCATCAGGTGGGCTGTGGCTTGCCACCCGCTTGCAAACTGCACTAAAACATCATGCACCTTGTGCAATACGCTATCATCCCACCCGCCATTAGCTTTCTTCTGCACCTTCGTGGTACGGGCGCCACCTAGGACCAGCACGCGGGAGCTGTGGATTTTTAAGCCTATACCCTCTAGGGCTTGTATCTCGTAGGTCTGGACCTTACCAAAGCCCTCTAGGGCCGGGTCTGTTTGGTAGGTGTAGGGCCGGATTTCTTGCTTTGTGAGCACCGTAAGGAATTTAATGCTTCTGATTTGGGCTTCGTTCACAGGCTCTGAAACGTCCTGCCCGTCATCTATGCCGATATAGAGCACAGCGCCCCCCAAAACACGGCCCCAAATCGCGGCCTCAAGAGCAGCCCCCTTTAGCCCCAGAGCCTTTAAGGCCTTTTCAATCTTCTGTGCGGCTTCGGTATCTTCAGAGTCATCTGGCTGGATTTCGGCCCATTTGCGGCTTGCGGATTCGGGCAAGGCTTCACAGATACGGGCGGCTATATCATCCCCCATGTACATGTATTCGAGGGCCTGTGGTGTGAGTCGGGCCGTATTCTGGAATTGTGTCTGCATAAGCTTATCACGGGCATATGAGCCCAAGCCCGTGGCAAAATTTACAAATGAATCAAACCTTGCACCAACGATTTCTTTTAATCTCATAAGCTTCCTCTTGCCTCTTGCATTGCCTTTAATTTAGCTCTATACCCCTTCGTTGTCTTTTTGTAAAGGTACGCCAGCGCTTGAGTCATTGCATCAACTCTATCATCGGGGCGGCCTGCAATGCCCGTAAATTTAACCAGCTCCTCTACAAAATCCCCGACCCAAGGTGCAACCGCCGGGTTAGGGATATGTACATTTCCGGCCTCCCACAAAGGTGCAACCGCTTGCGCTCGTACCCACTTGCCACCCTGCGGATTTACGGCAATGATACCGGGTATAGAGCCCTTTAGTAGCTCTATGACGGCGGTGCCGTTGGCTTTATCCTCAATCAATTTTGTTTTGGCTTTTGGCCATTTTGCCGACATTGCGACGATAGCCCGCATGGTTGCCGCTATCCCCATTTTGTCAGCCACCGAATCTAAGAGATAATACTCCCCGCCCTTGACCAACCAAACCTGGCCCGCAACCGAATCTGAGGTTTTCAAATCTTTGAAAGAGCAATCCCAAGACTGTATAATTTTGGTCTTGCGGGCCGGGTACTCGTTCCAGTGCTGTATCCAAGAGCGTTGGAATAATTCCCCCCCAGGAGGACTTGGCAATTGGTCATGCTGTGCAGCTGCACCACGCGCCCCAAGCTCTTTACGCTGCACTTTTACCGCTTCCTCCGGGAAACGCTCCGGCCATAAAAGTTCCCCCTCTACCGTCCTAAAATCGACGTGCCCAAGGGAGGTCTCATAGTGCCTTTCGGGGTCATACTTCATTGGGAGGCATAGAAGCTCGTAGCCTTGGTCTATCAAGAGCCCAGCTAAATCTGCCTCGTGGAGCCTCTGCATAACCACCACACGGGCCGAATTGGCCACGCTGGTGAGCCGGGTAGACATGGTTTCATCCCACCACTCAGACGCCTTCGCAAGGGCGTTGCCATCGGCATTCATGAGCCCCGTAACATCCATCGGCTTTAGTGGGTCGTCCGCTACCTGAATATCAGCATGGTCCCCCGTAATCGCACCTCCCACCGATGTGGCCATACGCATACCCGCGCTATCGTTTACGAATTTATCGGCCCCCCAAGGTTCCGCCCGTTCGATAGGCCATCGGGCTTGGAACCAAGCAGACTCGATAAGGCGCCTTGTGCGGGTATTGTCCCGGCGGCTCAAAGTGGCTGAATACGAGGCGTAGATAAATTTAGTTTGCGGGCGCTGGCTCCACTCCCATGCAGGCCAAAATACACAGACCAAAAGGCTTTTCATGGCCCCGGGCGGGATGTTAATCACGAGCCTTTTTATATCCCGGCGGGATACGGCCTCAAGGTGGGCGCAAATTACGTCTATATGCCAGTTATGGGAGTATGGGCGGGCAGGTTCCACCTGTGGCCATGCTAGTTTGACAAATTCGGCTAGGCTTCGACTGGCAAGCTCCCGCTCTGCATTAATTAGCCTGTGCGAATCCGCCACGGCCTAGCCGCGAATCTTTTTCAGGAGGTCGTGATACAGTAGCAATTCGTCGGCACTAAGAGAGCTTAAGTCTTCATCAAAAGCTTGCGTTATGGAGTCAGGCTCCCCGCGATTAAGGCGCTCTATTTTGGCCCCGGCTTCCATCAGCTTGACCAGCTGGTCGGGAGTCAACACAGAACGGCGGGTAGCTGCACCTTTCTCTTTTTGGGCCTTTTCGGCTTCTATCACTCGGTCTGTGAGGGCGTGTAATTCCTTGCCTACGACCTCTTGAAAGCCTACTCCAAGGGCTATTTGCCGGGAGCGCATGGCCACAACGTCATTTAGAATTGAACGCCGGGAGCGTTTATCCAGCTCCGCTTCCCATTTCTTGACCCGCTCCACCCACTTAAAATCTTTGGAATAAATCCGCATATTGTCTGGATTCATACCGAACATTTCAGCCGTTTTTCTTACGCTTCTATCCGCCCCCAAATCACGGTAATTGCAGAAGTACAGGTAAGCTTTTGACCCTTCCCCCTCTAACGGGCCCCAAGGGGCCATAGGCGGGTTTTTCATGTTTGGGCCCCTTGGGTATGCCCCGAGATTATAAAAGCCGCCACGGGGCAGCAAAGGGGGGTGCCGAGGGTATTCTGTGCGGGTTTTAGAATCACTTGCTTTCTGGCTCCACTTCGGGGGCACCTACGGAGTCACAGGCAAATTGCAGGGCCTGCTCTAAGAAATCCCCCATGCTGATTTCTTGCTCCAGAGCTGCAAGCTTTAGGCGCTTGTGGGTGCTTGGCCTCAAGTTGAAGCTAAAAACCTTTTTTCCATTTTTTACATTGCGTACAGTCATACAGCACGATTAATATACTTTTGGTAAAAAAGCAAGTGTAAAAACCCCAAAAAAGAGCAAAAAACAAAAAGCCTACAATTACAGGCACTTACAAAGATTACAACCTAGTTACAGCAAATCAGGCCAAATTACAGCGAATTACAGCGCCACCCCTAATGATTACAGCACGTTACAGCATTACAGCAAAAATGACCTGAAACATATTAATAATACTAATATATACTCTATACTATCTATATTAAATAATCCTTATTAAATTAGATGATTTGCTGTAATGCTGTAAACCCTACGGAATTGCAGAGCTTTCTTGCTGTAATCTTGCTGTACATCGCTGTAACACCTATAGGTTTGCTGTAACTACACCTATGGTAAATAAATAAAGTGGTAAAAACCCACGGTTTCGGCCCTTGGTATTTATTTAATTCTTTTCTCTTGCCTAAAATCTCAAGTTCTGCTAGCTGTAAGAGATGATAATCTCCCACTTTAGAAATCACAAAGATAATGCCCCCTCACAGGAGGAAACCGACTGGAAAACGCTGGTTTCTGATTTCTCTGTACACCTTATAACGGACAAATTTGCGGCCCCCGCATTTAGCCCTGTGGAGTGGGCCGAAGGTTTTACCCGTGGGCTTAAAGGGATACAGGCCGTGCATTTTGGGGTTTTGGACCTTGATAAACTCACAGAAGCCCAGTTTTCGGAAGTCTCAAAAGCGGCCTCAGATTACGATTTTATCCTCTATACGACTTGGAGCCACTCCGAAAGATTCAAAGCAAAAGGCACGTGGTCTTTTAGGCTCGTGGCCCGCTTCTCCCGCCCGGTTTTAGCCTCGGAGTGGCGTAAGTTTTGGCCCCGCTTCAACGCTATTTTTGCGGGTTATTCCGACCAGAAGTGCAAAGATGCTTCAAGGCTCTATTTCATACCCTCAGCCCCAGCTGATGGGGATGGTGAATCCATCCACAACCCCGGGCGGCCCGTTGACGTTGACGCCCTTCTAGCCGCACCTGTACCTGAGGCTAAAGCTGAATCTCTGATAAATAAAGCCGACCTTCTAGAGCTGGCCGCCCGATTGAAAAGCAAGCGGAGCCCAGAAGCCAAGGCCGTTAGCGCCTACATATCAGAAGGGGTTGAGGGGGTGGCCTTTGCCCCACAAGGAGACCGCGACAACACGCTTTTTATCTTGGCCCGCTACTTGGCCAAAGAATGGCCACACGCAGCACCTGAACACATAGCGTCCTTTTTCAAAGAAGCGGTAGAAAAGCAGGAGGGCACAGACGGCCCCGGGCTGGAAGTCTTCACCGACAAGATAGGCCGGAAACAAAACGAGCTGGAAGATACAAAAAAAGAGCTTGAAGAGCTGGCCCAAGACAAAAGGATTTTGCGTATATCCGAAGCCTTCAAAGGTACACGAAACACGCCGTATACCCCCGAAGAATTGGCCCGTTATGCTTCTGAGGCAGGAGTAGCGGCCCCGCAGTTTATGGCTCTATGGATTTTGCAGGCCGGGAAAAGCTATTATTTTTTCAAAGGGGGGGAGTATGGCAAGGCCTATATGGACTCTGAAGCTCTGAGGGTGGCACAGTCTGAGCTAGCGGCGGCTTCTACGGCTGGGGTGGACCTTACCAAGGTATCTGAAAAAGGGAATATCAGCAAAAAGAAGCTTTCAGAGCTGGTGGATGAGTACGGCTCAGTGTTGGATTTTATTATAGTGGATTTGCACGCGCAAAAAAGCTCCTATGATTGGAACACAAAAACTTTGACCGAAGCCCCCACGCCTATCAGGGACATTGAGCCCAAAGAAAATCCGCAGGTGGCGAAGTGGCTCGAATTGCTCGGGGGAGAGAATCCAGGAAAGCTCCTGGATTGGGTGGCAGTAGTAACAGACCTCTCAGAGCCTTGTGCGTCTTTGTATCTGGGAGGGGCCCCGGGCACAGGTAAAACCCTTTTGGCCGACGCCCTAAGCCGTCTATGGAGTGAGGAAGGGCCTGTAGATATGGCTGATGCAGTGGAGAATTTCAATGATGCCTCTCTTAAGTGCCCCCTCGTTTTGGCGGATGAGGTTTTGCCCGAAGCTTTCAGAAAGCAGAGTGCTACCACGGGGGATTTGCGCAACTTCATCCAAGCCCGGGGGCGCTCACTCAAGCGCAAATTCCTACCTATGGCCACCCTTAAGGGGGCCACAAGGTTGATACTAACAGCCAATAATGAGGACCTTCTAAGAACGTCTGAAAGCCTCACAGAGAACGACATAGCCGCGATTTCGGATAGAATCCTTTCTATCGAACCTTCGGAAAAGGCAGCTGTTTACCTGCTGTCGCTCCCCCCGGAGGTTTTGCAGAGTTGGGGGGCGGGGGATACCGTTGCAGCTCACGCACTATGGCTTAAGCAGACCCGCACCGTCAAGAGGGGCAAGCGGTTTCTAGTCTCGGGGGATAGCTCGTCTCTGTCAACAAATCTGACCATTCAGACCTACTTTAATTCGATAGCACTTCGGTGGTTGGTCTCCTACCTGCAAAACCCAAAGAAGGTGGACAACACGGGGGCCGGGCTGATTAAAATTATCGACGGGGGCCTGTATGTCAACACCCGGGCCCTTTCGGAATATTGGGAAGTGTATGAAACTGGGGAGAAAGTGCCCGCCCACCACAAAATAAACACGGCTATCAGTAGCCTGAGCCACAAAGAGCGCCGGGGCTTCAAGGATGGACGGGGCAAGCTGCAAATGTTCCGCAAAGTCAAAACCGAATACCTGGTAGCCTGGGCCGAAAAGAACCTTTTCGACATAGAAGAAAACATCGTAGCCGCGCTACAAAAAGAAACCCAGCCCAAAACCCGTGGCACCGTCGTGCCCATAAGAGGTTAGAATAGATGCAACCCTTTAACGTACTTAGTCTTTTTGATGGAATATCCGGGGGCCAAATAGCCCTGGAAAAAGCCGGGATTGAGGCCACCAACTATCTGGCGAGTGAGATAGATAGAAGGGCAATCGAGGTAACACAGGCGAATTTTCCGGATACAATACAAATCGGGGATGTTAAAGATGTGGATATCCCCCCGGACGTCAATATAGATTTAATAATGGGGGGTTCCCCCTGCCAGTCTTTCTCTTTTGCCGGCAATCGAAAGGGTATGGCAACCTCCTGCGACATTGAGATAACAAACCTGGACCAATATCTGGAGCTAAAAGCTGAGGGCTTCGAGTTTCAAGGTCAATCCTATCTATTTTGGGAGTATGTCCGGCTTTGTTACCAAGTGAATCCTAAATATTTCCTACTCGAGAACGTCAGAATGGCCAAAAAATGGGAGAAAATTATTAGTGATACTTTGGGAGTAGAGCCTATTTATATAGACTCTAACACCAAATCAGGCCAAAACCGTAAGAGGTTGTATTGGACGAATATCCCTGTAAACAGGGAAGCCTTTAGAGACCCTAGCCCCACCAAAATCCGGGATATATTGGAAGATTCAGATTGTGACTTTGCAGAAACCACCCTCCTGGATTTTGACAGCTCAAAAAGGATAATAAAAGAGCACTTCAAAACGGGCCATCTAGATGGCCACCTGGCGGATTGCATATTCACAGAGAGATTTTTCAAGAAAAAAATAGGCACCCTTGCCTATAAAAAAGCCCTTTCCCAGCTCAAAAGCCTTGAGCACAAGTCGAATTGCCTCACAACTTCCGGCCAAAATATCGCTAATAGTGGGTCTACAAATATCTTCTACATAAATCTCGAGGGCAAATTGAAAATCAGGCCCTTGAACCCTACAGAATGTGAGAGGCTGCAAACCGTCCCGGAGGGGTATACCGACCATTGTTCACGCAACCTAAGGATTTCGATGCTGGGCAACGGTTGGACGATTGATGTCATAGCTGAGATTTTGAGAGGAATAAAATGAAAATCCAAGCCAAAGACCACCTAAAGCTAGCCCTCGAAGCCCTCACACGCCTAGAGGATAACCTAGAGGCCCACCGCCTGAGATTCAACACCGCAGCAACCACAGGCAAGACCCACCTGATAAACGCCGTGCAGCACCAAATAGAAGCCCTCCCTGAGGCCAAAGACAAAAAAGAGCGTATGATGCGCACCATCTATCTCTTAGAGGGCCTATCCAACCCTGAGGCCATCCAAGCGGCTTTTCACGTGGGCGCAGCTTATGGCCTTTTGTCATGAAAAGCCAAGCTAAAGAGCGCCTAAAGCTGGCGGTAATGACCCTTGACGCCATGAAAGAAGACATAGCAGCCCAAAGGAACCACCTAGGGCTAGACCCCGTTACAGGAGAGACCCGTATCTTAAGCCGACTTCAAGAAGAAATGAGGGACTTACCTGAAGTCGAAGACAAAGTAGGGGCTACGGTGGCCATTGCATGGAGCCTAGCGGCCTTCTACGACTCCCCAAAAGCCATGCAGGCCGTGTATCATATGGGGGTCGTGCACGGCCTTTTAATGTAAAAGTACTTTTATTTACGATTAGGGGTTGTGTATAAATATACAGGGTGTATAACTAGAACATACCCAAACGGAGCTAAACACCATGAGCCTAGAAATCACAAACACAATCAGAAACCAAATTGGAAGCCGCGCCCTTTACATGTTAGGTGCGCAAAAATTGGGTGGGCATAAATCAGGTTTTTCTTTTCGCTTTCGTGGTTGCCAGACTCTGAATCATTGCAAAATCACGCTGAACAGCCTTGATACCTACGATATGGAATTCTGCAAGATTGGCCGCGCTCCCCATTTCAAAATCAGCAACAAGATTGAGAAGCCCGGGCTTTATGCTGACATGCTGCACAAGGCCATAGAGCAGGCTACAGGCCTTTACACCTCACTCTAACCGAAAAACCCAGCCCCGGAGCTATCCGGGGCCCATCCTCCCCCGGAGAAAAACCATGATTAAAGAACAATGGCTTCAAGACCTCAAAGCGGGCGATTTGGTAATTATTGCCCGATATGGGTACCGAACCCAAAGCCGTGCAATTCTCAAAATCACCCGCACAACGCCCACGCTAATCCTGATAGGGGAGAAACCTAATCAGGACAAGTACACACGCTCCCGAGGTGTGCCGCCCGGAAAATCCGAGGATAGGTCCCGCAGAAGCCGCTTACAGGAGCCCACCCCGGAGGCGCTAGCTCAAGTCGTGGCCGAAAACCTCAAGAAAAGGCTCTCATGCACCCTCAGCGTTGAGAATTGGTCAACCCATAGCCTTAAAACCCTCGAAGCCGTGGCCATCGCCGCCGGGCTCCACAAGGAAGAAAACCATGATTGAAAAGACAGCCCATCAACTCGAAGTAGAAGAAAAAAGAAACGCCTGGCTTCAAGACCTCAAAGCGGGCGATTTGGTAATCGTTGTGGAGCCCTTGCGGGATAGCCACCCCTTTGAAATAAAACTCATAGAGGACGGTGGAATCTATCTAGGCTTTGGTCACGGCACCGCCGCATTTTCCCAAAAAACCGGTATGGGTCAAGGGTTCTTTGGCACCAATCCCCGCCCTTATTTGGAGGAAGCCACACCCAAAGCCCTTGCAGCTATCAAGGCCCCCCCTGTACCTTGGATGAGGCCCCATAACACCCCAGCGACACAAAACCCCGGACGTGGCCTCGCGGCACTGGCAGCCGCAGCCATACTCAAAAAGGAGAACACCGTGGGAAGCACCCTCCCCGCAATCAATACACTACTTGACCGCGAAGAATCCAAAACTAAGGCCGAAGCCCTCAAGGCACTTTTACAGGCCGTCGATACTTACCAGGAGGCTTGTGCCCCGAAGCCTGAACCCGAGCCGGAGCCCGAGCCCTTGAAGTGGACCCCACCCCCGGGGGACTTCACAATCCTAAGTGATTGCACCCTCACAGGGCAGAAATTGACAGCGGGGGACGAATACCGCCTTGCAGGCTGTGAGCGGTATCAAGAGGATACCACCAAAAGGGACGCCGCAGAGCAGCTACAAGGCCAACTCTTGCGCGCCCGCCGGGCGGAGCTTTGCCCGGACTACGTTCCCGACTTTTCAACGTTAGATAAAAAGTGCCATCATATGCAGCTAGGTACGGGGGAGTGGGATATGGATTACAACGTGGAGTGGAAAACCCCCGGCGTGGTCTATTTCCCAGAGGCCGAAGCCCGGAAAGTACTTTCTGAATTGCAAAGCGGGTTTTTGAGCATTTAGGGCTTGTGTATAATTATACAGGGTGTATATTAGAACAATGGAAAACATCAAAACAAAGACCGACGCGAACAACGAAAGCATAAGCCGTGGTTGGTACCAGAACACAGACAAGACCTTCACCGCCTTGACTTATGCCGAATCCAAAGACTTTAAGACCCAGAAAGGGGCCGAAAAATGGTTAGCGAAAAGAGGCATAAAATGAACCAACGCACCCTAAGAAAAGAACTCAGGGCCGCAGGCTTCACCATTAAGTGGGGCCCCTTTGCACGGTGGGTCGTATCACAACGGGGCGAAGTCGTCTTTTCTGGTACGCCCTTACAGGTGGCTTGCTGGTTCAAGCTTGGGCCCGCAGCCTAAAGGAAAAAGAAATGGAATTCTTAGAGAAAATCAAGAAAGGTGACAAGGTCGTCTATAACTACAACGGGCCCTCAATCTGCAAGGTTTTGCGCACTACGAAAACTCTCGTATGCATAGAACTTAAGAATCACATGGGGAGCAAATATGAAAGCCGCTTTCGAAAGAGTGACGGGGAGGGGCTGGACTCCCGCCACGCCTACTTAACAGAGGCCACCGACGACCGCAAAAAGGAAATCTCCAGAGCAGGCCAAAGGGGGGAGCTAATCCGGCGCATACGAAAAGTGCGGCTTGAGGCGATATCCGTTGAAGCCCTTGAAGCCGTGGCCGATATTTTAGAAGCCGCGCCCTTTACATGTTAGCTTCGGAATTTATCAGCTCTGATGAGCGTCTAAAGGAAAAATAATGCAAATTCACGTTGAAAACTTAGTGTCAGCCCTTAAATATTTTGAAAGCGTTGGGGCCTATGAGGCCTTTCTTTCTCCTGATTTAACAGGGGAGGTAGGACTTTTGGCAGAATTCCCTACGGGCAGGGCCCGCGTGGCCGTTGGTTTTGGTGCCTGTGCTGCTCTTATCTTGCCAGACCTACCCAAGGCCCTGCAAAGCATA
Source organism: Deltaproteobacteria bacterium (assembly GCA_019314085.1). The sequence goes on from JAFCZZ010000004.1 coordinate 33,138, forward strand.
GAAGGGGCTGCGTCCATAGTAGAGGCCACTACAGAGGCTGGATTTTTGGAGTTGGACGGGGCCGGAGTACTCAGCCGACACACCGAAAAAATCCCGCCTTATGATATGCTTCTGGAAGGCCCTCAGTGCCTCTTAAAGGATTTTACAGCCCGTATTGCCCCCGTAGCCTACACGATGGGTGCAGAGGCAGTAAACAAGCAAGTAAACGGGGTCCTGGTCGAGACTCAAGACCCGTGGTTACAATACGTCGCCACCAACCGCCGCAGACTGGCCCGGATTAACTACCCAGACCCCCCGCCCGCCGTGCCCTCTTTCATGATTCAGCGGGATTTTGTTGAGGGACTCAAGCTTTTTGACTGTGGGGCAGCTGCGGCCGTTACCCTGGACAATGGCCGGGTGCGGGTTGAGGCCGGAGACTTTGTAGGCGTGGCGGATGCTCTACCCAAATTCCCCGACTATAGGCAAGCCATACCGGCGGAAAGCGGGAGCTTCGGCGTCCTGAACAAAGAGCAGACCCTTAAGTTTTTGGATAATATCAAAGAAGTTAACACGGGCTGCACTTTCGTGGTCACGTCTCTTGAGCTTTTGATTCAGAGCCAAGAGGCCGGGGAGGTGTCTGTACCTATGCATGGGCCGGATAAATCCTTCACCTTCCGCTTGAGCCCTAAGCAATTTTTCGAAGCTGTGGCCAATGCCCCCGGGGAGCAAGCCTCCCTTTATTTTGATTTTTTGCAGCACGAGCAACCCCTTTTAATCCTATCGGGAAACTACGAAGCCGTGGTTATGCCCTACCGGAGCTAATAAAATGCAACTCGAAACCCTGGCCATACTTAATGACCTCAAAGAAACCAACAAAGCCGCCGTAAACGTCCAGCGACTTGCTGAGAACATGCGCAAGCAAGGCCTGAAAGCTCGTAGCGTCTACCTCCGGGGTATGCTTATAGGGGCCTCCGCCGGACTTTTTGGCTTGGCTAATGCTCTTTTTGATGTGGCCGAAAAGCTCAAGGCTGAAATAAAAGAGACCGAAAGTACTTCTAAGGGCTGATTAGGGGTTGTGTATAAATATACAGGGTGTATAACTAGAGAATGCCAACCTGGAGACGACAAACATGACAGACCCAAAAGAGCCCGACACAGAGGCCCTGAAGATTACCTTCGACGCGGCAGAGGTTACGGAGTGCATCCAGAGCACGAAGGCCCAACGACTACAAGAGGGCCTTTCAGAGCTTAAACCGTCCGAAGCACTTGCGACCTTCAAACATATGCTGGATACCTGTGCGCCCGGGGCCCTGCTGATAACCGAAACCGGGCTAGAAATCACCCTCGAAGACCATTCAATCCTTGGGCACTATTTGTGCGGGGCGAGAATGGGGGAGTATTACGTAAAATGACAACGGACAACGAAAAATGAAGCTTTGCCCCTTTTGTGGTGGAGAGGACACTCTAATGGTACAGCGTTGGGTGCCTAACAGTCGGGAGATACACAAGGTTGTTTGCTCAGGACAGCTGGAAGGTTGTGGGGCTACCCTAAACTCCAGAGTCCCGACTAGAGCTAAGGCTATTTCGGATTGGAATAAAAGGGCTGTAAAATGAAACTCAAAATCGAAAACTTTGAGCCCCGGGAGCCCACGACACTTGAGGCCTTGCGGGAGCGGTGGGGCGGGCTCAAGGCCTTACACGTCACCCCTTTTGTGACCCATTGTATGGAGCCTACCGAAATGAATATAGAGGCCGAAATAAAGCAGACCCGAAAGGCCGTCAAGCTGTATAGGTCGGCTGCGGATTGGGCCTGTGGGTTTATGCCTGTGGCTGTGGTCTCTGAGGTGAAATCATGAAACCAGAAGAGAAACACCTTGACCCCGCAACCCTTCGTTGGGTGGCCGATAACGTACCCGGCGAGCCCTCTTGGATTGCCCTTAGGGGTTTTGCAACTGGCCTTAGAGACTTGGCCGCAGAAATTGCCACCGCCCGCAAAACGGACTTGGAGACCGCCGAAGATTTACAAAAGGGTTTTCTCCCGTGCCCCCTCACGGTGTTGGGTGTCCTGCCCGATTGCCCCCTACCCGAAGGCTTCAAGGTCGTGGGCATTGTGCATGATGAAGGCTTCAAGGTCGTGGGCATTGTGCATGATGAAGTGCTCCTAGAGGGGCTAAAACCTCTAACCAAAAAGGCCCGGCGGGAGCTTAAAGAGAACCTTTTCGGCGGCCCGGGGAATATGCTAGCCGCCGCTCCGGAGGGGGCCAACGTGCCATCACCAACAGTAAAGAGGCCGTTGATTCAGGGGGAAATAAAAGACTATGCACCCCCTGAAGATTTCAAGGTGGGTGGCGGACCAGAGCCTGAGCCCACAGAAACCCCCTGTGATGAATGCGGCGAAGCTGTGCCCATCAAGTATTACCTGTGCCGTACCTGTGGACAAGAACAATGAAAAAGCCCCTTTTGTCCTATTCACAAATCGACACTTTTTCTATGTGTAAAAGAAAATGGGCCTTTGCCAAAATCGACAGGGTGCCAAAGGTGCAGCACCCCAGCGCCATCCTGGGGGGCGAAGTACACATAATCCTGGAAGATTATCTAAAACAGGGCAAAGCCCCCGACCGGGAAACGAAACAAGGAAAAATCGCGTTGGCCGGAATTCACCTTCTACCAGCTCCGGGGACTGTAGAAGTAGAGGGCCGCTTTAAATGGGAGCTGGCAGACCAGCCTTTTGACCTGCAAGGCGTTGTAGATTATTCCCCGGCCCCGATTTTGGTACTTCCCCCGGATTACCTGAACCCAAAAAGGAGCATTTGGAAACCACACCCCGCCCCGGGGCTTGTCCCGGTGGTGGGGGACCACAAGACCACGGGGGATTGGAAATGGGCCCCGTCGCCCGAAGAATTATTGACCATGATTCAGCCCACCATCTATGCACAGCGCAAAATGCAGGAGTTGGGCGTCGATAGCTGCTTAGTGGAGTACATCTACTATTTAACGAAAGGCACACCCAAATCTAAAGCCGTTAGGGCTCTGTTTACCCTTGCAGACAATAAAAAAATATGGGAAGGTATTTTAGCAAAAGGCCGCGAAATGGTCTATATATTAGAAACTGAAACGGAAGCAAAAAACATTGAACCAAACCCCCAAACTTGCCCCGCATATGGTGGGTGCCAGCATAGGGGGCGATGCAAACTCACCAACGGTGAGATAATGAGGTCGTACATGAGCAAGCCCACCCTTCGGGAACAAATGGCAGAAAATGCAAAGGCAGTCGCCGCAGCGGGGGGCACCCCCGCCGCAGTCGTAGCTGCAATCAACCCCCCCGCCGAAGCCGCACCCCCGGCCAAGCTTTCGGTTATGGATAACATGAAAGCCAAAGCCGCAGCAAAGGCCGCCACCCCGCCTACGGCTATGAAAATCCCCGATGACCAAGCCCCGGCGCCCGCAGCCCCGGCGCCGGCGCCCGCAGCCCCGAAGATGACCACAGCAGCCCTTACCAAGGGAGCGAAACCCAAAAGCGATATGGTGGCCAAGATGGCAGCCCATAAAGCTAAACAGGCAGCCCCGAAGGCTGAGGTTCCACAAGTCGAAGCAGGGGTAAAAATGCCGGAGCCCCCCGCAACCGGACCCAAGCCGGAGCCCCCACCGCCCCCACCCGCAGTAAAAGCCCCGAAGGACAAGAAAGCCCCGGCGAAGCCCACCACTGTGGTGAATAATAACCTCGAACCCCCCGCCATCGTGGCCCGGGGTCTCGATGAAACCATGCTCTATCTCGCCAAAGCGGCCAAAGAGACAGGGCAAAAGATGACATTCACCATCACTTTTGAGTAGCTAGACGCAACGAGGCCCCCGGGGCAAAGGAACAAATCCCCGGGGGCCTCTAGCCTCACCATGAGCTAGCACCCTATAGAAGTACAAAGGAAAAAGCAAATGTTAATAGTTGACCCTAACGGACTCCCCGCCGTATCAGTCAAAGACGAAATCGAACTAGAAAAGATGATTTCCAATGTCTTTACTATTCTAACTGTGCAAATGAACGCCGCCATGCAGCGCCAAAAGGGCGGGGCTTTGCAGCTTGATACCACCCCCATTAAAGACCAGATTAAGCAGATTTATTTTTTAGGGCGCCTGCATCAGTGAAAAATCTCCTTATATTGGCCTCTTTTTCGTGCCTCATCATGGTGCGGTTCGCCACCTTAGACCCAGTAATAGAGGATGCACTGTGGGCTGGGTATATCTGTGCCACTCTAGGCTTTTTAGCCTATGAGCTTATGCCGGAAGCCGATAAAAATGAACCTTCTTGACTCTATGCTAGCCAAAAACGGCCAGACCCGGGCGGACTTTGCCAAAAACTCAAACCTCGGCAAGGTATTCCGCAAGCGGGGGGTTTCCAGAACTGCCGAAACCGACCGGATAGCCCGCTTGCCCTCCCGCCGGTGGCAAGACGACCAGCAAGCCCTTACGGCGTTGGGGCTAGCTTTACGGCACACCTTTGGTAAGGCGGGCTGTGATATGACCTTAAGGCCGCCACAGGTCGCAGCACTTGAGGAGCTGCACGACCTCGAAGGCCTGATGGCGCCCATTAGGGTGGGCGGGGGCAAAACACTTATTTCTTTTTTGGGAGCCTCTATACTGCAATGCAAGCGCCCTCTGCTTTTGGTGCCCGCAAAGCTGCGGGACAAGACCCACAGGGAGTATAAAGAGCTTTCCAAGCAATGGCTCTTGCGCCCTGTCAAGGTGCTATCGTATGAAATGCTGGGCCGGGAGCGGGGAGAAGCCATCCTAAGAGAGTACGCCCCCGATTTAATCATAGCCGACGAAGCCCACCGCTTGAAAAACCGCAAGGCCGCAGTTACCCGAAGGGTCTCCCGCTGGTTCAAAGAGCACCCTGAGACCCACTTTATGGGCATGTCTGGCTCTTTTATGGTGAGGGGCATTAAAGACTATGCCCACCTTGTAGCATGGGCCATGCCGGAGGGCCTACGCCCCATCCCGCAAACATGGGGGGAATTAAACGATTGGGCCGAAGCGATAGACCCAAACATCAAACCTGAGGCGAGGTTGCAGCCGGGGGTATTGCTGCAATATGCTTCGGATTCAGAGCTTGAAAAGTTGGCTAAAGGTGAAATTGACTCTTTGACCGTGGCCCGGGGGGCATACCGCCGCCGCTTCACCTCTACCCCCGGCGTGGTGGCTACTGAGGAAGGTTTTGAGGGGGCCAGCCTGCAAGTCTATAGCATCGACCCCGGAATGGATGAAAAGCCTCTAGCGGTGCTAAAAGGAGTGCGAGACTTGTGGGAAATGCCCGATGGTTGGGCATTTATGGAAGCTGCGGAAATGTGGAGGCACGCCCGGGAATTGGCCTGTGGTTTCTGGTACAAATGGGACCCCCGCCCGCCGCCGGATTGGATGCTGGCCCGCAAAGAATGGGCAGCTTTTGCCCGGGATGCACTGTCCAACAACCGCCGGGGCCTAGACTCAGAAATGCAGGTAGCTCGGGCCTGTGCCCGGGGGGAGCTTTCCGGGGTTGAATATCAGGCTTGGAAGAGTATAAGAGATAGCTTCAAGCCTAATTCCGTACCCGTTTGGGAGGCTGAATCCGTTGTAAATGCCGCAGCTGATTGGCTCAATTCCGGGGACTCCCCGGGGATTTGTTGGGTAGAACATACCGCCTTTGGTGTGAAGCTGGCAGAAAAGACAGGGCTTCCATATTTTAGGCAAGGGGGGCAAGCCAACGGCGTGGCTATAGAGGATGCCACGGGCCCCATTATCGCTAGTATAGCGAGCAATTCCGAAGGCCGGAACCTGCAAGGGTGGGCCCGTAATCTGTTAACATCCCCGATGGCGGGGGGCTCAGCCTATGAGCAGCTCTTAGGACGTACCCACCGTGATGGGCAAGAGGCTGACGCCGTAACCTTCGGGCTTAACCTCGCAGTGATAGAGCAATGGGCCGGGGTACAAAAGGCTCTGCAAGAGTCCGTGGCGATAGAGCACACTACAGGACAGGCTCAAAAGCTGCTTTATGCGGACCTTGATATTTTGACCAAAGCTGAGGTAGAGGCTTTGATAGATAGAAAAGATGCACGCTGGCTAAAATAAGATTCCCCCAATTAAGGGGTAAAGAGCCCGAAAGGGCATAAGAGCCGAAAGGCAAGAGAGAAAGGTAATGAGTTTATTTAATGGTATGGGAAGTGCAAGCGCTACAGGTTCAGGCGTCTATTTTAACTCTAATCACAACTACCTTTGCAAGGTGCTGTGCCTCAAAATCATCCAGAGCCGCAGTAACGATAATATGTTCGTGGCAGAAATGGAAGTTATCGAGAGTGATGACCCCGAAAGGGGCCCAGGGTCTTGCCCTGCATGGGTTGTAAATTTCAAGCACGATAGTGCCTTGGGCAATATCAAGGGCCTTTTGGGGGCTCTGAATGGTGTTAACCCCAACGAAGTTGAGGCCCTCAATGCCCTTTTTTCTGAAGTAAATGAAAAGGGGGAAACGGTGGATATTTCGGTTGACATTTCAGAGTACGCGGTATCAGAGGCCAATCCCTTGGCAGGTAACACAGTGCGCTTGCGCACCGAAGGCATAAAAACCCGGGCCGGTGGGGATTTCACCAAACACCTCTGGCGACCCACCGACGAGGCATAAGACAGCCCACCCCGTAAGCAGAAAAGGGGGCCCACGTGCCCCCTTTTCTATGGAGCCTACACCGTGAAAACCTACGCAATCGATACAGAAACGGACCTAATCCGGCTAGGCTGCAAAGCCCCCCCGCTGGTATGCGTCCAAATCACCGAAGACACGGCCCCCGACGAAGGGGTTATCTTTTTACACTCAGAGCCCGGACTAAAAGGTTTTATAAAGTCGCTGCTTTTATCGGCCCTGAAGGGCCAAGCCCGGCTAATCTTTCACAATGCTGCTTTCGATTTGGCCGTGTTCGCAGCTAAATGGCCCGACCTTATGCCGCTAATCTTCGCCGCCTTGGCCAAGGATGGGGCCATAACTGATACCATGATAAGGCAAAAGCTTTTAGATATAGCCGCCGGGGAGTTTCGCGGCAAATATGGCCACGACGGCACCTTTATAAAATACGGCTATGGCTTGGGGCATTTATCAGAGCGCCATCTTGGTATGGTACTGGATAAAACCTCGAAATGGCGAACCGGCTATTTCGAACTAGCCGAAACCCCGGTTACAGAATGGCCGGCAGAGGCCCGAGAGTACGCCGAAAATGACCCCGTGGCCACCTATGGGGTTTGGGCCCACCAAGAAAACAATCTTGCAGACTACCCCTCAGGTGTCCTAGACGACGAGCCCCGGCAAGTGCGCAAGGCTTGGGCCCTGTTTTTGGCCGAAGCTTGGGGTATGAAAACAGACCCCGAAGCGGTGGACGCACTAGAAGCCGAAGCCGTGGCCGAAATAGTGCGCCTGCAAGCCTACTTGCACGGGCTAGGGCTCTTGACCCTCAAAAAAGATGGCAGCTATAGCCGCAAGCTCAAGCTAGCCCGAGAGCGCATGATAGCAGCCTGTGAGGCGTCGGGGGTGGAAGTACCCACAACTGATAAAGGCAACGTAAAATTAGACGCCGAAGCCATGGCCCTAAGCGGGGATGTGGGGCTGATTGCTCTGCAAGAGTACGGGGTAGCACAAAACATCCTCAGCAAAGATGTTACGGCCTTGAGAAGCCCTATTATACATCCCCGGTTTGATTCGCTTGTGGGTACGGGCCGCACGTCTGCAAGTGGCTACAACACGCAAAACCCACGCAAAAAGGTGGGTGTTCGTGAGTGCTTCGTGCCCCGAAAAGGTAAGGTCTATCTTAACTGTGATTATGACAAGGCCGAATTACACACCCTTGCCGAGACCTGCTTAGGCCTTGTAGGCTATTCCAGGCTTGCTGAGGCCCTGAATGCCGGGCGAGACCCTCACCTAGACTACGGGGCTCTCATAGAGAGCATTGACCTCGAATGGGCCCGGGAAAACCCCAAACACCCCACGGTTAAGCAGGCCAGGCAACGTGCAAAAGCTGGAAACTTCGGTATCCCCGGAGGTATGGGGGCCAAGGGCTTTCAGGCCTACGCAAAGGGCTACGGGCTTGAATTAGACATGACAGAAGCCCGGCATATTTTCGACTCCTATTTTGAGGCATGGCCAGAAGTCCGGGAGTTTCACACGTGGATTAAAGCTCAGTGTACAGGCTACGGTGGAGAGGGCCTCTTTCAAATGCCCTACTCAGGGCGCTACCGCGGCGGTGTGCGTTTCACCCAAGCGGCAAACCTCTTTTTTCAGGGCCCCGCCGCCGATGGTGCAGGCTTGGCCCTATTCGCCGTGGCCTATGCCCAATACTGTGACACTGAGAGCCCTCTTTTTGGGTCCCGCACGGTCAATTTTATTCATGATGAATTAATGCTAGAGGTAGACGAAGGCAAGGCCGCCGCCGCCGCCGCAGCAGAATTAGAGAGAGTAATGGTGGAAGAATTCACCCGAGTAGTGCCCAACGTGCCGCCCCGGGCCACGGCTTGTCTTTCCCGGCGCTGGTCAAAGGGTGCGGAGCCTGTTTTCAATGCCGAAGGCACCTTGATACCGTGGGAGCCTGAGTTATGATTCTATCAATAGACCCCGGAGTGCATAAAACGGCTTGGGCCCTGTGGGGCAAAGATGGGCTACAAGAGGCAGGGTACCACGGAACCGACGCCGTGGGGAGGTTTTTCCCAGAGTATGGAACCCACCTTTTTGTTACTGTGGAAGTCCCCCAAATCTATAAACACTCAAAGGGGGACCCTCAAGACCTTATAAATCTAGCCTTTGCAGCGGGGCAAGCCTCTGGGAATAGGGCAATCTTTAAGGTGGACCCCAAAAAGTGGAAGGGGCAGGCCCCGAAAACTAAAAAGCTCGAAGATTATCTTATCCACAAATGGAACCTGAGAGCCCTAGAGGACGCAGAGCAAGGCGTTTATTTACAGGCCCTTTCAGGTATAGCGGCCTCTTTAAGGCACAATATCGCCGACGCCGTAGGCATAGGCCTTTGGAAACTACAAAGGGGGCATTACGCCCGGGGGCTTCAAAATGCCAAGCCCTGATAATAGGATTATGGCAGAGCTTACACAAGTTCTACATTATGGGGCTTGGACGGTTGAGGAGCTGGCAACGCTTTTTCAAATGCCAAAAAGAAGGGTATATTATTACCTCGTGGCCGTAAAAAGGACACCTTTAGATTTGGTTCGTACTAATAAAGGGTACGAAATCCGCCGGGCGGGTTGACTTTGAATAAACAAAGCGTATAAGGTTATAGTATGACTATTGGAAAAAGAAAGCTAAACGAAGCTCTAGCCCGTAAGGGCTGGACTTTGGCCCAAGCCGCCGAAGCCCTTGACACGGCCTCAGAGGGCGGGGCCATTAGGACCCAGAATGTTATGTTTTGGCGAAAAGGCCGCCGTACCCCCACCCTAGCGCAAGCCGTTGCGCTGCAAAACGTTTTTGGCATAAGCCCCAAGGCGTGGTTCAAAAAGGACGAAGAAAATGAGACTTAAAAGACGAAAGCCGGGCGCTACCTATCCTCTGGATGTTTGCGCTGTGTCGAAGTGCCCCCACCCTACCCTGGTTGTGGTGGGTGAAGGGGTCTCTTTCCCCGCAGAAAAGGGAGAAGTACCTCTCTGCGACTTACACCACGCCGAAGACCAAGGCCAAACGGCCACGCTAGTAACCCCGGAGGGCTTGCAAGAGACCCCCCCGCCCACCTATGCAGGCCTGAGCCTTAAACCTTTAGCACAGGGTGGACGGTACCTTGTGGACGTTTGTGCTGTGTCGGAGTGCTATGCCCCCATGGGTATCGTGCTAACTGCTGGGGCTTTCTTTCCGCTTGATAAGGGAGTAATCCCACTTTGTTGGCCCCATGATTTTGAGGCACAGCACCTTGCTTTGGGCTTACAGGAGACGGCCCCCGCAGCTTTAGAGCTACCGCCCCCGGAGGTTATCCCCACCGAAGAAATCCCATCCCCGGAGGCTATGGCGCTTGAAAAAGCGGAATTCGCCAAAGAGGAGCTTGTAGGGATTAAGTCTCTTGAGATTGACAGCCAAGAGGATTTGGATTTCGCAAACGAAATCTTGGCCGAAGTCAAAAAGAAATTCAAGGAAATCGATGCCGAAGAAAAAGGTGTAACCCAGCCCATTAATGCCTCTTTAAAGAAAATCCGGGATTGGTTCCGGCCCGCAAAAACAGCATACACCGAAGCTGAAAAGATTCTAAAGAGCAAGATTCTCGCAGGTATCGAAGCGATTCAGGCCCGACAAGATGCCGCGCTTTTAGCCCTGCAAGAGGCCCACAAAGAGCAGAACGTAGCTGCAACGGCTTCGGCTTTGGCCGTGGTGCAAGAGTCGGCCATAGAGCAGCCCTCCAATGTCTCAGTGATTAAAAAATGGGCTTATCGGGTTGTGGATTTTGCCCTAGTGCCCCGGGAGTATTGTGCCCCCTCCCCTGAGCTTTTGAAGGCCGCCGTTAAGGCCTCCGATGGTACGATTAAAATCCCCGGGGTTGAGATTTTCGAAGAAAGTACTTTATCCCAAAGAAAATTATAAAATAAAGGCTCTGGGGGTTGTGTATAAATATACAGGGTGTATAAATAAAACATACCAACTAACCCGGAGCCGCACACCATGCCTGAACACAATACAAACCCCCTAACAAAGAATAACGTCACCGGCATTTTGGGCGCTATAGGTTGCATCCCTGACTTTCAAGAAGTCTCACAGGGCTGGACGCGGGTGTTCATCCACGAACCTCAGGAAAAAGGGCTGAATGTGACGAGGGCGGGGATGAGAGGCTATCCTGCTTTGCTGCTACTCTCGAAAGCTGCGGGGGTGCGCTATGAAAACCGAATTTTTTAAAGGTTGGATGCGGCCCGAAGACTTCCCCCCGCAAGAGGGCATATCATACCAGATAGTGGTGGAGGGTTTGGGGGAGGGGCCAACGTGCAAAATACTGAGGGACTTCAAGTACTATATAGGAGAGAATGTTTTTGTGTCCGATATACAAACAGAGAGTGCTAAAAGCATCTTAGGCTATAAAGTGCAGTCACCTTTTGAGTATGAGGTGAGTGATTTCGAATTTCTAGAGCCCGATATCGATTGGCGTAAAACGGTGGAGGCTCAAAAGCGCCACGTCTGCGGGGGTGAGCTATGAAAACCGAATTTTTTAAGGGCTGGATGAGGCCCGAAGACTTCCCCCCGCAAGAGGGGTTATTATATCAGCTTATTGCAGAGGTTCCGGGTACGGGCTACGAGTTAGAGCGGGATTGCAACTACTACAAAGCCCGCAACGTTTTCGAGTCAGAAGTCAGAACCCTAGCCCCATCAAAAGTCCTTGGGTATAAAGCCCAAGAGGGGGCATACCACAAAAAAGAGGCCTTCGAATTCCTAGAGCCCTCTATTGATTGGACAGAAACCGTGAGGGCCCAGAGGTGCCCTGTATGTGAAACCGTTTTGATTCTGGACGTGTCTGCTCTGTATGTGGCTTGCAACGATGCGGACTGCTTCCAAGGGGCTGCAAAAAGCTCAAAAAAAGAAGCCGTAGAGGCCGCCGAAAAGCTTTTAGGCCGTAAATTTGAGAG
>JAFCZZ010000612.1 GCA_019314085.1 Deltaproteobacteria bacterium
AAAGATAGAATCCCTCAACAACTCCATACAGAACATGGTCAAGAGCATTAAAGGGGGAGGAGGGGCACCCCAAGAGGAAACGGTCCAGGTAACAGAGCCCGTCAGGGATGATGAGGGCAATGTCATCGTGGACGCGAACGGAAATCCAATTATGAGGACGATAACCGGCCCGGCGAGCAAGATTACCTCCATGGAGGATCCCACGACCAAGCTGCTGAACCAGCTCACCCTGTTCGAGAAGATCAGGGGTAAGGAGATGACCCCTGATGACATCAAGGCAGCTGTCAAGGAGATGATGCCGGCGAGCACGGAGGATGCCAAGATCAAGGAGCTGACGGACAAAATCGAGAAGATGAAGGAGGAGATGTCGGCGAAGGAGAGGCAAAAGCTGGAGGACGAGATCAAGGAGCTCAAGAACGACATCAGGAGCATGAGGAGCCAAGGGGCCGTGGGCGAGTACAAGACGGATGAGATGAGGATTCTGGGAACTAGCGTGAACAGGCTCGCGGACATAATAGAAACTAGAAAACCGGTCGAAACTGCGGTTGGAGCACTGATCCCACCGGAAGAGGGCAAGGTCGAGCCCCAGGCGAAGGGCGCCCTGGAGAAGGCGCTCGAAGAGTCCGGATACGTCATAGAGGAATGAGCGTGGCCAAAGTCGTGGGCATTTTAAGTGGCAAAGGCGGGACTGGAAAAACCTTAGTTGCAAGCGTCATCGCGAGGGGGCTGCACAGCGCCGGCAAAAAAACAGGGGTAATCGACGCGGACATCGACTCCCCGAACATGGACCTCTTTTTCAACTTCGACTCCGAGATCAGGATAACCCCGGACAAGAGGATAGTGCCGGCAGAAGTTGATGGCATCCAGATATTCTCGATGGGGTTTTTAGTGAAAAACAGGCCCGTCTCTATGGAGGGGAGCGAGTACGCAGAAATTTTGAAGGACGTCGTGGAGCTGGGAGAGTGGAAGTGCGAGTACATGGTCGTGGACATGCCGGCATCTTCCAGCGACGAGTTCAAGTGGCTGGTATCAGCCTTCGACTCCTACCTGGGCAGCGTCATCGTCACGCAGCCCGCACACCAAGCCGACGCGGAGAAGGTGATCAAGCTCCACCAGAACAACGACATTCCCATCATCGGACTCGTGGAGAACATGAGCTACTTCAAGGCCGGCAAGGAGAAGTATGAGATCTTCGGAAAGAGTTCGGTCATGGAGATAGGCAAGAAGTACGGCGTAGATGTTCTTGGAAAGATACCCCTGACGATGGGTGTCAGAAAGGCCCTGGATGAGGGCAGGGAGGTGACGCTTGAGAGCAAGGCGATCGACAAGGCGGTGGAGAAGATACTCGCCGCAACGCCAAAGAAAATATCCATCTTCAAGGCGATAAAGAAAGGGGCAATGGATATGATGAGGGAGAACCTGGTCAAGCTGCTCGCCAACACCGTTTTGGTCGCGAACAAGGAGATCGACATAGGCGGGCTGCAGAAGAAGCACGGATTCAAGGGCGGAAGAAACATCCAGCTGGACATAACCGATGACAGGTGGAAGACCATCGTGAGGGCGAACATGAGGATACAGGATGGCAGGCTCGTCATCGTCAAGAACCCGAAGGGCGGGAGCACGGCGGAGGCAAGATTCTGCCCCTGATAGAGAAGGTGGTGGGCTGAAGTGGCGAGCAAGAAGGCACTATCGGATGCCCTTAATGATTTTTTAGGACTGGATGAGAGGATCGCGTTCGAGAACCTGACGAGGCGGGACCTCGAGCGGCTGATCGACATATTCGACAACCCCAAGGAGCTTATAAGAAGGCTCGTGAAGGAGGAGGCCGCGGATCGGATCAAGGCAAGATCCAAGGACCTTGTCGACCTGGTCGAGGAGGGGTTGAGAGAGGGATTGAGAGATGTCCCGAGGCCGTTCGGCATTCTTGACAAGATTTTGAGGGGAGAGAGGAAGGGGAGGTCTTGATGGGAATCAGAGAGAGAATCGAGGAGGAAGTACGGGAACGAGTGGGGCCGGCTGTCGCTGAAATGAAGCGGCTAGAGGCGATTTTGAAGGAGCTGAACGAGTCGGTCAAGACCTTGAACAAAAACATCGTCGAGCTGAACAAGAACTTGAGGAGGAGGGGGAAAGGTTGAGATGGGCTTCAGAGAGTGGCTTCAGCTCTTTCGCGCCCAGACGGCTGCAGCCACGATTACCTTAGTTTTAGTATTCTACTTGGTAGGTGGAGGTGAATTATTCTCCTGGTTTGCTATTGCCTTGATAATATGGGCTTGGCTCGACCATCTCCTGACATTCGGCGAGA